>QNYL01000029.1 GCA_003973375.1 Flavobacteriia bacterium | reverse complement strand
ACTGCTGAAAATGGAATGAAAGCCATCTATCAAGATAGTGTTGGTGGCGTTTGGTTTGGACATGTGGGGGGAGGCCTGACATATTATATTAATGGTGAATTTCATGATCGAAGTATTGAGGGTGTTACTGCGGATATCACAAGCATCGTAGCAGATGCAGAGAATCAATTATGGGTTTCAACCTATAATAATGGTGTTTTTCGTATTAATAATCCCTATGATAATCCTAATTCCTTCGAGATAGAACACTTTGCTGGAGCTGAAGGTTTGAGCGATCGTGTTTCCAATATTTGCTATACTAAGAAATATGGTTTGTTGTTTATTACAGATTTTGGTGTAAAATATTGGGATAAAGAAAAAAATAGCTTTGGATTTATAAAAAACAGAATACCCGATTGGCCTGAGTATTTTCCTGTGATTACCATTCTTGAAGCAAATGATGCTTCCTTGTGGGTAGGTACCTATAATGGAGGTCTGTACCATTTTATGGATCAAGGAAAAAAGCTACAAGTGTATGACCACAGAGATGGCTTATCTAAAAATTGGGTTAGCTATTTATATCAAGATAGAGAAAATACCATTTGGGTTGGTACCTGGGGTGGAGGAATAACTACGATTAACCAGGGTAAACTGAAAATATTTAATAAAGAGAATGGTCTTGCAGCCTCCAAAATTCGTTGTATTTATGAGGATTACGAGGGAAATATTCTGATTGGGAGTCGTAATAATGGTATTTTTATTTATAAAGGAGATGCCTTCGAACATTTTACTAAATTTTCACCAGATCATGCTGTTCATATAACTAGTATATGTCAAATAAAAAATGATTGTTGGTTTGGAAGTGAGTCTGGAATATGGCTTTATGGAGAAGATGATTGTGAGAATAAAAAAAGTCTAAAACATATAGAAGCTGATGATGAAGCGAACTTGATGTCGAATAATATTCGATTTATCCTTTGCGATAGGAAAAAGGATATATGGATTGGTACTTGGGGTGGTGGAGTTACTACCTATAACAGTCAAAAAAGAAAATTTGAATATAATTATCTTGTAAATCGCTATGTGATGGATGCTTCCAATGGAAATGTTTCAGCCATGACGATTGATCATGATAATAATCTATTTATTGGAGCTTCAGAGGGATTGATATATTATGAAATAGATAATCGGAAAATCGATTTTTTAACTCAAACAAATGGTCTTGCAGGCAATGATATTACAGCGCTGTTTACCTCAAGTGATGGTACAGTTTGGATTGGCTCAAGAGCAAAAGGCTTATCGACAATAAAAGGTGCAGATGTGAGGAAATTGCCTTTGGGTATGATGTTTACAGCAACTTGTTTTACTGAGACAGAGGATGGTGCGATATGGGTTGGTACCGAAGGCAGAGGGGTGATTATTATCAAAGATGGTAAATTACAAAAAACATTATCTGAAGAAAGTGGTATTACATCAGGGCTTATAAGTACTTTGGAATCCGATGGGAATAATGTTTTTATTGGAACTCCCAAGGGGCTTTTTGAATTTCGTGATGATTTGAATCGCGTAGTTTATTATGGAGAGAAAGAAGGATTTGTAGGCGTAGAGGTTCGACCTAATGCCTCGTTTAAAAATGAAAAAGGGGAGATTTATTTTGGGACTTCCAATGGTGTAACTAAGATGAACCCTGAAAAACTTCGACTTAATCAGTATCCACCCAAAACCAATATTACCCAAGTACAAGTTGATTTAGTAAATCAAGATTTGAATAAAGTAGCCATTTTGGATTATTCATATAATTCACTCATTATACATTATAAAGCAATATGTATATCTGATGCAGAGAAAGTGCGTTATAAGGTAATGCTAGAAGGTGCCGATGTAACATGGCAACCTGTTACTGAGCAGTCGTATGCAAGCTATCCATCTTTGTCACCAGGCAAATATACTTTTAAGGTTTTAGCGCGAAATAATTCGGGTTTTTGGAATACGGAACCAGCAAGTTTTAGCTTTATTATCAATCCTCCGTTTTGGAAAACCCTTTGGTTTTACGCTATTATTTCGGGCTCTTTGGTGGTGTTCGTTTTTATTTTTGTTAAAGTTCGTGAGCGTAAGCTAAAAGTTGAAAAAGCAGTTCTTGAATCTAGAGTGGCCATGCGTACCAAGCAAATAGGGGAAAAGAATTCATTGTTGGCAAAGAAAAATAAAGATATTACAGATAGTATAAACTATGCGAAACGAATTCAATCGGCTTTAATGCCATCTAAAGAAAAGATTTCTAATGCATTAAAACATAGTTTTGTTTTTTACAGACCAAAAGATATTGTGAGTGGTGATTTTTATTGGTTTGCAAAAGAAAATGGTCGGGTTTTACTTGCGGCAGCTGATTGTACAGGCCATGGAGTTCCGGGTGCTTTTATGAGCATGATTAGTATTAGTTCGCTAAATAAAATAGTAAAAGAAAAGCATATTATAGAGCCTGGTAGGGTGTTAAATCAGTTGCGAAAAGATGTAGTTGATAATATGGCTCAGGGTACAGGGAGTGAATGGGATAGTAAAGATGGTCTGGATATAGCATTATTGAATATCGATCTGAGAAATCAAGTGGTAGAATATGCAGGAGCTTATAACTCATTATATATCATAAAAGAAAAAGCTTTTAAGGAAGAGGATATTTCCTATGATTTTAAATATTCAACATACAAAAACAGATTGATTGAGGTAAAACCAGAACGTATGCCCATCGGAATATCTGAGCGAATGAATAAGGAATTTAAAACTAAAGTGATTAAAATAGATAAAGGTGATTTGCTTATTATTACAACCGATGGATATATTGATCAGTTTGGTGGACCGAAAGGTAGAAAGCTGATGTCTAGAAAGTTTAAGGATATTCTTCTTGAGTTGACAGGAAAGAGTCAAGAAGAAATGCATGCTACATTAAAGCAGCGTTTCGATCAATGGATTGGCGATTATGAGCAGATAGATGATGTTTTAGTAATTGGAGTAGGATTTTAAAAATATATTGAAATTTTTTTTGTAATTTAGTCCCAAAATTGTAATGAATTAATCACGATTATGAATATTTACAGCAAATTTCGCTCAATGATGGATAATCATATAATTTTATCCTTTAAGGGTGAGATTACTTCCGAAATTATTACGATGGTACTCCAAATAATGGAAACGCGCCTTGAAGCTGAGGAAGCCAAAAGTAGTGTTAAGAAAAAAGTTTTCAATGTTTTGGTAGAATGCATGCAGAACCTATATCACCACGCAGAAGCTGAATTGCCTGGCCAAGAGATGACACGAAAAGCAATGCTTGAGATGTATTTCCTTGATGGTTATTATAATATTGTTACAGGTAATTTTATTAAAAACGAGAATGTGGAGATGCTCAAGGCTCGCCTTGATAAAGTGAACTCCTTGTCGAAAGATGAGCTAAGGCAGTTTTATAGAGAAATACTTGACAATAATCAAATCTCTAGTAAAGGAGGGGCTAATTTAGGAATGATTGATATGGCAAGGAAATCGGGCGAAAAGCTAGAATATCATTTTACAAAGGTTAATGATGATACCAGTTTTTTCGATTTCAAAGTACGTATCGGAGCTAAAAAGAAAAAAGCCATGGAAATGGCATAAATAGATAATTATATTAAGAAACATATTTGATAAAATATAAATAGAAATGGATAATTTTTTTATAGAAAGAAGTAAACAAACGCCTGAAATTAAATTTGATGCAGAGTCAGGAGTTTTAGAAATTATGGGGCGTTCTATTCCTGAAAATACATTTGATTTTTTTAATCCTGTATTATCCTGGCTTGATGAGTATTCTAAGAATCCTGCTTCGAAGACAGTAGTTAAAGTGAATCTTGAGTATTTTAATACAAGTTCTTCAAAGTATATTCTTGAAATTCTAAAGCGTGTGAAAAACATTATGAATGATGGGTATGACGTATTGGTAGAGTGGTATTATGAGGAAGATGATGAGGAAATGATGGAAACGGGTGAAGATTACGAGGATGTTAGTGGATTGCCTTTTACATTAATTTCAGTAGAGGAAGATTGATTGTAGATAAAGACTGATGGCTAAAAAAAGCATATATCAAAGAGAGGTTGATTTTCTTCAAAAAGCCAAGGAGTTCATGGCTAGTAGTGATTATACTAAAGAGGAATTACAACTACAAACAAAAGATCTTATTGAGAACTATGAAGAATTAGTTAATCAGGTTAAGATTATCACAAAAATTAGCGATCGCTTACAGCGTAAATTAAATAAAACGAATGAAAAGCTGGAGCAGACTAATTATGCGCTAAATGAAACTAATATTAAGCTAAATGAAACAATAGACGCCTTAGCAGAAGCTAAAATTGGTCGGAAATCTGCTATTATCGTAATGATTGTGGCTATTGCGCTTTTTATTGTCTCTGAAGCTTGGATTGAACCAATTATAGATAGCCATTTCCCAAATTCACAATATCCTTTTGTAGGTTTGGGGCTTAAATTGATAGTTGCAATTCTTATTAAACCAGGTGAAGATTTAACTAATAAATATATGCTTAAGAAAGCGAGAAAAAAACAGATTGAGGAATCGAAAATTGTAACTAAGAAAGTCTAAGAAATCTTTAATAATTATTTTCAAATATTTTGAAATGGCAAGTGCGAATAATATTGATTGTTCGCACTTTTTTTGCATCTTTGCGCTCTGATTATGCGAGCATATATACTTAATTGTTTTGCATAGGTACACACACAATATCAATAGTTTATGATTAATGTATTACGTTATCCAATCTTCCTTTTTTTCTTCTTGACGATTACTGTTTATGGTTATAGTCAGGATGATTATGCAACTGTACGAGGAAGTGTTTACGAAAAGAAAACGCAACAACCTGTGCTATATACTAATGTGCAGCTTGAAGGAACAAGTTATGGTGCAGTAACGGATGTTAATGGTCATTTTACAATCTCAAAGGTGGTTCCAGGTAGTTACACTATTTTGATTACTTATATTGGGTTTGATACATTACGGAAAAAGGTTACCTTAAAAGCAGGTGAGGTTCATTACGAGAAGTTTGTTCTTAAGAAAGGGGCTTATGATATTGAAGGAGCTACGATTTCGGCAGGGCGTCAAACTCGCCAACTTGATCCAACTACATCCATTACTAAAATTACACCGAAACAACTTAAACAATTACCCGCAATAGGTGGACAAGCTGATATCGCTCAGTATTTGCAGGTTGTTCCAGGAGTAGTGTTTACGGGTGACCAAGGAGGGCAGCTTTACATTCGAGGAGGTACTCCTGTGCAGAATCTTGTATTGCTTGATGGAATGACTGTTTATAATCCATTCCATTCCATTGGTTTATTCTCAGTATTTGATGCTGATATCATTAGTAATGCTGATGTTTATACAGGTGGTTTTGGAGCTGAATATGGAGGTAGAATATCGTCAGTGATGGATATTTCTACTCGCTACGGAAATCCTGTAAGACAGTCAGGGAAAGTTGATGTGAATACTTTTGGAATGAAATTGCTTCTTGAAGGACCTTTGGTAAAAGCTAAAGACGATAACTCGAATAGTATTTCTTATATCCTTTCTGCAAAGAAATCTTATATTGATAAAACATCGAAAACAATTTATCCCTACGTAAATAACGGTTCAGGATTACCTTTTACCTTTTCTGACTTTTATGGAAAACTGTCATTTAATTCGGCGAATGGTTCTCGAGCAGATATTTTTGGTTTTAATTTTAATGACCAAGTAAGTTATCGTTCTATTCAAAATTATGAGTGGAAGTCGTATGGGGGAGGAATGAAATTTGCAATTGTTCCAGGGTCATCTCCCACATTAATATCGGGAAATGTTTCTTACTCAAATTATCGAATTGAGCTGGTTGATGGATCGTTAAATCCAAGAAGTAGCGAAATAGGAGGTTTTAATATGGGACTTGATTTTACCTATTTTCTTGGAAAAAATAAACTTAAATATGGAGTGG
>QNYL01000242.1 GCA_003973375.1 Flavobacteriia bacterium | reverse complement strand
GTAAAGCTGTTTTGATCTTATTGGTTTTAACCAGATTTAGTCCAAGCATATCCATATAAGCCAGATAGGACTCACTATCGATTAACTTTAAATATTTAGCTATATCCTCCTCTGCAACTTTGTCAGAAAACATCAAATACCTGAACTTTTCCGGCGTATCGATAATATTTTTTAGATCCAGAGTGAGATTTGCTTTCAGGAAAGCTCCCGGAAAAGCATTTAATACGGCAAGAGTTCCTTTCAGTACACCAAACGGAGGTACAGAAGCCAGTAATACAGCTCCCGGAGCCTGATATTTTTCCAGATATTTCTGAACGACAAAACCTCCCATAGAATGTCCTATCAATACAGGCGTATCTTCTAAAGAATCAACTACTTGTTTTACATCATTTACATAGTCGCTTATACGTAAAAGGTTCATATTCTTACGTCTTGGACTCCCTCCGTGATTAGACAGACTCAAAGCATAGGCTTTAAAACCAAGCTTTTCAAGATAAGGCATAAATTTAGGCTTCCAACACCAGGCTCCATGCCACATACCGTGGATAAGCAGGATCGGTTTTTTACTTTTTAATGATTGAGGATGATTTTCAATGACTTCTAATCTCATAATGCCGTTCTTTTAAGCTTATCAAATTTACAACATAAACCGATAGACTTTCTAAAACAACACACTTTTCATTACCTTGCTTTTATCAACGGTTTCTTCCCATTCTTTTTGAGGAATACTTCCTGATGTAATGCCTCCGCCAACATAAATAACAGCTTTATTCTTCTCTTTAAGATCTATCTGCATACAACGTAAATTCACATACAGATCCGCATCTTCATCGGAACCATTATTGATCACCCCTAAAAAACCGGTATAATAAGTACGATTGTAATCCTCATTTTTGATAATAAATTCAAAAGCTTTTTCTTTGGGCACTCCGCAAACCGCCGGTGTGGGATGTAAAATATTTACAAGATTCCGGATTGTATTCTTTTTCGAGATTCTGCCTTTAATATCGGTACAAATATGCAATAAACTCCCCGCTCTTCTGGTATAGGGTTTCCCGTAAGTAACTTCATCTTTATCAAGTTTCGAAAGGATAAAATCTGTAACAAATTGCTGTTCTTCTCTTTCTTTTTCGTTCCATTGAACCTCCACTTTTCCCTCAAAAGGTCTTGTTCCGGCCAATGCCATGGTTTTAAATTCCCCTTTCTTCACTTTTAAAAGTGTTTCGGGAGTCGCTCCCATCCAAAGACCCAGCTCAGGGTGAAACCACAAATACACAAATGAATCCGGGTAACGATTAAGTAAGTTTTTATAAATCTTGCTGAGCTTAATTCCAGGAAAAACCACCTCTTCTTTTCTCGATAAAACCACCTTTGAAACTTCACCTTTACCAATAATCTCAAGACCTTTTTCAATTAAACGAATATGTTTTTCTTTATCAAATTTATTTTGGAGATCATAACTCTTCTCATCTCCAACTTCCTGATTATCTTCTCCTTCCTGATGATAATTATATTTTAACCTTTCACAATGTTCAAAAGGAAAAATGATCTTCTTTTCCTTACCCTCAAAAGGGGAAAAGACAAAACCATTTTCAGACAGATCCGGACAAAGATGTATAGAATCATCCTTTTGGATCAACGCAAAGACCTCTTCCTCTCCGGGTTTTCTGTAATAAACAAAAGGAGTTTTCTTTTCAGTAAATTGTTCAATCCTATTAAAAAAATTTGTTTCTGACATCAATCGGGTTTCTTGGCAAGAATGATATTGGTAAGTTTACAAAAGGAAACGAGATCACCTGCTTCATCCGTTATTCTGATCTCCCACAGATGATTGGTTTTTCCTTTATGGATAATATTTGCAGTTGCTGTAACCAAGCCTGACCTCTTAATTTTCAGATGATTGGCTGTTATTTCAATACCCCTGACCTCATAATTTTCCACATCTATAAAAAGATGCGAAGCAGTGCTTCCAACACTTTCAGCCAGGGCTGCTGTTGCACCTCCGTGAAGTAAGCCCATCGGTTGAAAAACCTTTTGATTAACAGGCATGGTTGCCACCAGATAATTTTCCCCGATTTCCGTATAGCGAATATCCAGAGTTTCCATCAGTGTATTCCGCCTCATCAAATTCAATTGCTTTAAAACCTGTTTTTTATCCATCTGTAAAATATTTAAAAGTAAAAATAGGAAAAGTCGGCATTTATAGAGAATATTTTACGCTTTATTTGGTTTTATATAGTATTTTTGCACCGCTTTTAAAAAAAGGAAAGATGATACTAAAGATCAGAGTAATTCTCGATACTGAAGAAAACGTGATCAGAGACATCGCCATTGATGGTTCTGACAATCTGGAAGACCTGCACAATGCCATAACCAATGCTTTTGGTTTTAGCGGTACAGAAATGTCTTCTTTTTATATTTCTGATGAAGAATGGAATCAGGGGGAAGAATTTCCGCTCTTTGATATGAGTGAAGTACCCGGTGAAGTAACCCAAATGAGAGAAATATCAATTAAGGATGTACTTGATAAGAAAGGAGACAAACTGATTTATATTTATGATTTTATTTTTATGTGGACCTTTTATGTGGAACTGATAGAGATAAGCGATGAAGAAACTACAGATCTTTTACCTCAGCTGATCTTTTCTTTAGGAGAAGTTCCAAAAGATGTTCCCGAAAAGAAATTTGAGAGTGATGATTCGCTATCTGATGAATTTGACCTGGATGACGATGATGAATACGATTATGATCCTGATGAATTCTGGAGCTAAAGTATTTACCTGATAATAAACACATTGCTGCTTTCGTAATTTCTTACCACAAAATCGAAGATCACCTGCAGGATCTCCCCCATATTTTTACACTGCTTAAAATTCTTATCATGGGTATAATCAACAAGATCCAGTTTTAAATTTTCAATATTCTCTTTTGTTGAGATCTGATCATTTTTCATACAATCCATCAAAAGTTTGATCCGCGTATGCGACCCTTTTAACCTTTTTGCCAAAGCTGATCTTTCTTCCTTTTTATATTGTTCGATTGATTTTTTTCCTAAATTATCCTGCACCATCTTTACAAAAGGATAATTATCTTTAAAAAACTGCGGCCTGTAAACTTTTAGCTTTCCTTCATAACTTTGCTGATCAAAGTCCATTGCACGTATTCTGTACTGTACCTGGTCAAAATCATAGGTTGGGACAATCACATAATTATACGCCCGCATATCTCCGAGCAATCTTAGGGTTGACCTTTCATTAAATTTTACAAACTCTTTTGAAAGACGCTGTTTTTCTACTTTTGGAAGATCTTTTAAACTCTCTTCCATAAACATATCCCCGGGCACCCCCATTACATGTTCTTCCACCAAAGTATCTTTATAGATCAGAAAATGTATTCTGTTTGGAGAAAGAATATCCTCAAATTCAAGTCCGTAAACCCTTGAAGCATCAGCCTTTTTAACATAAATATAAGCATAATTGTCGTTCAGGATATTTCTGATCTTTACCCGGAAAGGTTTGGAATTGCCAAAAGTACAGTAATCTATTTCATCTACAATCAGGTAATCCAAAGCTTCATCCGTACCATCACCATGCAAAATATTATACATCTGCTTTAAACTCTGATCGATCTCTTTTTGTTCAAATTCAGGGTAATATACCCTAATCCATAAAGTATCGTTATCATGCTTATCATAAACCGTTACCGATCCGGAAAACCGTAGAAGATCATCATAAAAGATAGGTATCTTGATATTCCTGTTATACCGGGTAAGGTAATCATACAGTTGCTTGTTGATCGGGTAAGTAGGTTTTTTCCTCGATATTAATTTTTCATTTATCATATTTCCAACAGATCTTAAAAAAACGAAGATAACAAAGATATTATCGTCTTCCTAAAGATCTTTAATAAAACCCTTACGTAACATTTTTCAATTCTAATCGTCTAATAGTTATTAATTAAAAATCAATTCCTTGGAAACAATACTATCCATAAACAAACTCGATAAAAGATTTGGAAATATCCATGCTGTAAACCAGCTTTCATTTGATATTGAAAAAGGCAATGTTTACGGTATTCTCGGCCCCAATGGTAGTGGAAAATCAACTACGCTGGGTATTATTTTAAATGTAGTGAACAAAACTTCAGGATCGTTCAACTGGTTTGGCGGAAAGCTAAGCACGCATAAAGCTCTGAAAAAAGTTGGCGCTATTATTGAAAGGCCAAATTTTTATCCTTATATGACTGCCCGTCAAAATCTCGAACTGGTATGCAAGATCAAAGAGATCTCTGTTGAAAATATCGATAAAAAACTGAAACAGGTAAATCTTTTTGAAAGAAAAGACAGTAAATTCAAAACCTTCTCTTTGGGGATGAAACAACGTCTTGCTATTGCTTCTGCTCTTTTAAATGATCCTGAGATCCTTATTCTGGATGAACCTACCAACGGACTCGATCCGCAGGGAATTCACGAGATCAGGAATATTATCAGAGAAATTGCTATGGAAGGCACCACCATCCTGCTCGCTTCCCATTTACTGGACGAAGTTGAAAAAGTTTGTACCCATGTTGTGGTTCTGCAAAAGGGAAAAAAACTTTATTCAGGAAGTGTGGATGAAATGACCTCCTCTTTCGGAATTATCGAACTAAAAGCTGAAAATAAAAATGAGAAAATGATCAGTTTTTTAAAGAATTATGACGGAATCACTTCTGTAAAGGAAATCGACGATCTCATTCAGGTAAAACTCAATAAAAATATTTCTGCAGCCGAACTGAACAGATTTTTGATGAAACACAACATTGTGCTTTCACATTTGTATAAGAAAAAACCTACTTTAGAACAACAATTCTTAAGCATAACTAACGAAAAATAAACCGAAAATGTTACGACTCCTTCAAATAGAACTCTATAAAATCAAACACAATCGTGCAAGTAAGGTACTGATCATCACCTATTTTCTTCTGCTTACTTCTATTGCATTGATCGCTGCCATTAAATTTGACATCGGTCCGGTAAAATTTCATCTGGCCGAACAGGGAATCTTTAATTTCCCTTACATCTGGCATTTTAACACTTATGTTGCTGCCATGTTCAAACTTTTTTTGTTGTTGGTTATCGTATCTATGATCGCCAATGAATACAGCAATAAGACCTTAAAACAAAACCTGATCGACGGTTTGAGTAAAAAAGAATTTATTCTCAGTAAATTTTATACAGTAGTATTGTTTGCGCTGATCTCTACAATTTTTGTTTTTGGTGTTTCCCTTATTCTGGGTTTGATCTATTCTGATTACGATGAGCTTCCTATCATCTTTTCTGAAATGGATTATTTACTTGCCTTTTTTGTAAAACTTATGGGATTCTTTTCTTTCGGACTCTTTTTAGGGGTACTGATCAAACGTTCGGCATTTGCTGTTGGAGCCATGCTGATGTGGCTGATCTTAGAAAATATAGGTTACGGTATCTTTAGATGGAAACTCTTTCCGGATTCAGATATCGCCGATAAGATCTTTAGATTTGCCCCGCTCAAATCGATGGGAAACCTGATTGACGAACCTTTTTCCAGATTAAATGCTGTTAAAGCGGTTGCCAAACAAGTGGGAGAAAATATCAGTTACGATTATGCAGTTCACTGGTACGAAATTGCCATTGTTCTGGCCTGGACCGCCATATTCATTTACGGTTCTTATTACCTGTTAAAAATAAGAGATCTGTAATAAAAAAAAGGAGCTGATAGTATCAGCTCCTTTCCTGTTTTTATATTGAATGATCAATGATATCCTGAACAACTTCAGGGTTCAGCAAGGTAGAGGTGTCTCCCAGATTACTAACATCTTTAGATGCTATCTTCCTTAGAATTCTCCTCATAATCTTTCCGGAACGTGTTTTCGGAAGACCTTTAACAAACTGTATTTTATCCAGTTTTGCAATAGGCCCAATATGTTCAGTGATTAATTGGTTGATCTCTTTTCTTACATTTTCATGTATTCTCGATTCTCCTGTTTCTTTCAGAATTATAAATCCGTACAGTGCATTTCCTTTGATGTCATGAGGGAAACCAACGATAGCGGATTCGGCTACAGCCTGGTGCTCATTGATCGCATCTTCAA
>QNYL01000280.1 GCA_003973375.1 Flavobacteriia bacterium | reverse complement strand
GAAACAGTTGAGTGGTGAACTTTGAGTTCACGGGAAATATCTTTTATGGTTATTCTTCGATTCATGCTGGTAAAATACACACGTGTGCAATTTATAAATAATTTTAATAACAGCTTATTGATTTCAGAAATATTTATTAAAAATAAGATAAGAGATCACAATATTCCATTATAATTGAGGTAAAGTCAATAAAACAATTGATATTTTATACCAAATGAGTTGATTTTATACCAAAACGGATAGTTTATAATGGTTTAACAGGGATTTCAACTTACATTTGAACCTGGTGTCAAGTCAAGTATATTTTCAACATACCAAGACTTGTTCTTTTTGCCAATTGCAGCTTTAAAAATTTTAACCATAGCTACAGCTATACTGAAATTTTTCTGCCTTGCACTTAAAAAAAATAACGGCGTCTTATACATCATAATACATCTGACTTGGCACTAGAAAATAAATGACTATTAATTAATAAATGAATCAAAAATTTAAAAGTATGAAAAATTTAATTTTAAAAGGATTACTGGTTTTAATTCTGTTTGTAACAGCAAGCTTCTTAACAATCAACAAGGATACTTCAGATATGAAGATGGTAGGATCATGGGAATATTCAGCGCCCGATGCACCTTATGAATATCAGGAAGGAGAGATTCATTTCTTAATGCAGGAAGATAAACTGGTAGGATTTGTATCAATTGACGGGTATAAGATCGAATTGGAAGATGTTATAGTTAAAGGAGATAAAGTAACTTGTGAAGTTTATGTGGAGGGAGAATCAGTAACTCTTGAACTTAAGTTTAAAAAGAAAAGCTTTACAGGAACAGCTTCTTATTCTGAAGGAACTTTAGATTTTTCAGGTAAAAAAATAAAATAAGTAAACATTAAAGGGTCGTTCTAATTTTTTAAAGTAAAAAAATTCAGTAGTTTGAGTTTTGGATTATAAGGGCAGGGATATTTATTTATTCCTGCTCTTTTTATGTGATATTATTTAGGAATAAACTAATAATACATCAGGTTCTCTTTGATGACAATATCAATAGGCATGAAAGTATCCTTCTTGGGAGTTTCTTTTAAAACAACGGCCTGAAATAAAACCTGGATACTTTTAAATCCCTGGGCCTCCGGTTTCTGAGAGATAATATAATCTATGGTGTTGTTGTTGAGATATTCTATGTTCTGATCGGTCAGGTCATATCCTGCCAGAATAATTTTTTGATAAAGATCTCTTTCAAAAAGATATTTTGCAATGATATGCGATTTTGAGCTCGTTACAAAGATTGCTTTGATATTCGAAATACTGTTAAAAACATGGGATAGTTTTTCATTGACAGAATCAGGATTCAGATTATTGATATCAATTTCCATCAGCATTCCTTTTCTGTTCTTATCGATAAAGAAATCCCTGAACCCGTTAGATCTCTGACTTAAATGATTTTGATTGTCGGGATTTGCAGAAAGGTTTACCAGTAAAATATTGTCGTCATTCCCAATCCTTGTTTCAATAAGCTTTGCAGCTACTTTACCACTTTGATAAGAATTATGACCGATATAACCAATCTTTTCGGTTTCTGTTTCCAGATCTGTATCCAGAAAGACAAAAGGGATGTTTTTCTTTTTCAGTTCAGCAGTAAAACCCAAACACTCTTTTTTAAATACCGGTGCAATAACCACAGCATCCGGAGAAGCTTCCAAAAGCAATGCGGATTGTTTGATAAATGATCGTTTGTCGGTAAGGTCGAATAGAAAAGTATTGATCTGAACTCCGTATTTTGAGAATTCTTCCTCAGCATTTTTTATTCCCTGTAAAGGTTTTTTCCAGTAACTGCTGTATTTATCCTCAGCAGGAATCAATGCAGAAAACACAATCTTTTTTTTCAAGGCCAGTGATTTGGCAATGATGTTGGTTTTATATCCCAGTTCGTCTATGATCTTAAGTACCTTTTTTCGGGTTTCTTCAGATACGTCCCCCCTGTTATGCAATACCCTGTCAACCGTACCTGTAGAAACACAGGCTTTTTCTGCAATATCCTTTATTTTAATTGGGGTTTTCATAAAAAAACAGATCTGTAAATAAGTTTAACGAATCCTGAAAAGATCCGATTTCTTATGCAAAAATATAAAAAAAGTGGACGTACACGGAAAAAATACGGAATATCAGATAAAATATTAAAATTATAAACGGGGAGTAAATATTCAGTTTCTGATACAAAATATTGAAAAACTGATCTTGTGAATAAAATTACAATAAAAATATTTGTATATATCTATATTTTATATATCTTCGTGTACGCACACGTTAGATTGATAAAATGAAGATTAAAGAGAAGGTAAAAAGCCTTTACGGATGCCGTAAAATTTAAAATAAATTATAAGAATGGATCAAATTTTTGATATATCCGGAAGGGTATGTGTGATCACCGGAGGGAGTGGTGTTTTAGGAGGAAGCATAGCTGCTTATCTGCTAAGGCAAAATGCCCGTGTGGTTATCTTAGGCTCAAACCGGGAACGGCTGGATAAAAAGTTAAAAGATCTCAATCTAGTAAGTAATAAGGTGGCCGGATATGTTTGTGATGTACTTGATCAGGAAAAAGTTCAGGAAACCTGTGATAAGATCGTTGAAAAATGGGGAGGTGTTGATGTGTTGCTGAATGCTGCCGGAGGGAACTTGCCGGGAGCAACTATAGCCGATGATAAAAATATTTTTGACATGAAACTGGATGATTTCCACAAAGTTACTGATCTTAACCTGAATGGAACTTTGATACCCTCTCTTGTTTTTGGAAAAGCTATGGTGCAAAAGGGGAAAGGAGTGATTGTTAATTATTCTTCAATGGCGGCCTTGCAAATCATTACACGGGTGGTGGGTTATTCTGCTTCCAAAGCTGCAGTAACCAATCTGACAAAATGGATGGCGACAGAATTTGCTTTGAAATTTGGTGATAAATTAAGGGTTAATGCCATTGCACCGGGTTTCTTTATTGCAAATCAAAACAGAAGTCTGCTGTTAAATGAAGACGGATCGCTAACAGAAAGAGGAAAAAAGATCATTGACAATACCCCGATGAAAAGATTTGGTGAAGCTGAGGAACTCAACGGAGTAATTCACTGGCTGATCAGTGATGCGGCATCTTTTGTTACGGGTGCTGTGATACCGGTTGATGGAGGTTTTAATATTTTTAGCGGAGTTTAAAAAGAATAGATATGAGCATGTTAAAAACATGGAGATGGTTTGGTGTTGAAAATGATGTACCTTTAAAATACATCAGGCAATCCGGAGTAAAAGATATTGTTACTTCCTTAAATCATGTACCTTACGGTGAAGAATGGACTGTTGAGGATATAATGAAAAGGAAGCAGTTGCTTGAAGAGAACGGATTGAAATGGACTGTAACAGAAAGTGTTCCGGTACACGAGGATATCAAAACCAGAACGGGTAATTATAAGCAGTATATTGAAAATTATAAAACGAGTATTAAAAATCTGGCTTCCTGTGGAATTTATACAGTTTGCTATAATTTTATGCCCATCATGGACTGGACCAGAACGAGTCTGGATTATACTCTGGAAAACGGGGTAAAAACTTTAAAATTTGAATGGAACGCCTTTGCAGCCTTCGATCTTTTTATTCTTGAAAGAGAAAATGCAGATAAGGATTATACCTCTCAGCAGATAAAAGAGGCTAAGGCTTATTTTGATCAAATGAGTGAACAGGAGATCACCTCGCTTACAGATCTGCTGATAGCGAATCTTCCCGGCACTGATGAAAGCTATACCATGCAGAAGTTTAAGGAAGAACTGAACAAATACAGTAAAATAGACCGTAAACAGTTAAAGCAACACCTTTTTTCTTTCTTGGAAGAGATCATTCCGGTAGCGGAAGAGACCGGTGTAAAAATGTGTATTCATCCTGATGATCCGCCTTTTTCATTGATGGGACTGCCGAGAATTGTCAGTACTAAAGAAGATATTTCAGAATTGCTGAGTGCCGTTGAGAGTCCGAATAACGGACTTACTTTTTGTACAGGTTCTTTGGGAGCGGGAGAACAGAATGACCTGCCCGCAATCTTTAAGGCCTTTGCTGATAAAGTCCATTTCTTGCATTTAAGGAGTACACAAAGAGATGAAGATGGTAATTTTTATGAGGCTTCACATCTGGGAGGAAATGTGGATATGTATTCAATAGTCAAGCTGGTTGTGGAAGAGCAGGAGCGAAGAAAACAATCGGGAAGAAATGATTTTGAGATTCCTGTAAGACCTGATCACGGTTATCAGATGATGGATGATCTCGATAAGAAATTTTATCCGGGTTATTCCAATATAGGAAGATTAAAAGGTCTGGCAGAATTGACCGGACTGGAATACGGAATAGAACGATCAATGAATATAGTTTAAAGAATATGAGTTCTAAAAATTTTATACAGGATAATTTCTTATTGAGTAATAAGGTGTCTGAACAATTGTATCACGATGTTGCAAAAAATCTGCCCATTATAGATTACCACAACCATTTATCTCCTAAAGATATTTACGAGAACAGAAGGTTTAACAATCTTACCGAGATCTGGCTCGATGGTGATCACTACAAATGGCGGGCCATGAGGCTGAATGGTATTCCTGAAAAGTTTATTACAGGCGATGTTTCTCCTGAAATTAAGTTTAAAAAGTGGGCAGAAACGGTTCCTTACACATTAAGAAATCCTTTGTATCACTGGACGCATATGGAGCTGAAATATCCTTTTGGTGTTGATCAGTTGCTCAATGAGGAGAGTGCTCAGAATATTTACGATTTCTGTTCGGAAAAACTTAGTTCAGATCCTGATTTCGGGGTTCACGGACTTTTATCGAACTGGAATGTTGAAACGCTTTGCACAACAGATGATCCTGCCGATGATCTTGAATACCATCTTAAACTGGCTAAAGAAAAGACTTTTAAAACAAAAGTACTACCTGCCTTTCGTCCCGATAATTTCTTAAAGATCGGTGAGCCTGGTTCCCTGCTGAAATATTATAAAAAGATTGGAGAAATAACCGAAATCGAAATAGATTCTTTTCAAAATCTTTGCGATGCCATAGAGAAAAGGCATACATTCTTTCACGATTCAGGATGCAGGATCTTTGACATGGCACTCACTCAGATGCCAGTTGAACCCTATACAGATCGGGAAATAGATCAGATCATAAACAAATTGATCTCAAAGAAAAAACTGAATCTGCTTGAGGAAGAAAAATACACTTCGGCTATGGTTTATTTTTTATCAACACTGAACCATACCAGAGGATGGACCCAGCAATTCCATATCGGTGCACTCAGGAATAACAATTCAGTTTTATTGAACAGGCTGGGTGCAGATACCGGATGCGATTCTATTGATGATAAAGATCAGGCAGGAAAGTTGTCCTTATTTTTTGATCGTTTGAAAAGCGAAGATAAACTGGCCAAAACCATACTTTACAATTTAAATCCGAAGGATAATGCCGTTTTTGCCACGATGATCGGTAACTTTGCTGAGAACGGTGAGCCCGGAAAGCTCCAGTATGGTGCTGCCTGGTGGTTCTTGGATCAAAAGGAGGGAATCATTAATCAGCTCAATACGGTTTCAAATTTTGGATTGCTGAGAAGATTTATAGGAATGCTGACCGATTCCAGGAGTTTTTTATCGTTCTCCCGACATGAGTATTTCAGGAGAATTCTTTGTGACGTGATTGGCAGGGATGTGGAAAACGGAGAATTGCCCAATGATATGGATTTACTATCAAAAATGGTAGAGGAAGTCAGTTATTTTAATGCAAAAAATATGCTTAATCTTTAAATTAAGTAGATGAAAATAAGATATTATATATATCTGCTGCTATTTTTCTTCCTTTCCTCCTGTAATCAGGATAAGAAAGTGAGAACCATAAAACTGGCTCACGGACTCAATGTCGATCATCCTGTTCACAAGGCTATGGAATACATGGGAAAAGTACTGGAAGAGAATTCCGGAGGTAAAATGAAGTTAAAGATCTATCCGAGTCAGCAATTGGGTACAGAAAGGCAGTGTATAGAACTTTTACAGATCGGAAGTCTGGATATGACCAAAGTATCAGCAGCTATAATGGAGAATTTTTCACCGGATATGAAGA
>QNYL01000023.1 GCA_003973375.1 Flavobacteriia bacterium | reverse complement strand
AAAGAAGAATTAGATAAACTCACCGCAGGAGAAATTTTAGAAGTATGGGTGGATAATGAGTCTGCGGTACAGAACGTCTCTCGCTTTGCCCAAACTCAAGGCCATAAAATTCAGATAAAAGCTTTAGAAGACGGGACCTTCCTGATTCAGATCCAGAAACAAGGTAAGGGAAAACCCGTAGGAGAAATATCATGATTCACACCATATTCACGGGCAAAATCTACCAATTGTTCCCTCCCGTTCTTACAATTTAAGGCCTTGTACGAACCCGGTTTGTAATAAATACCCGAATGGATCACTCCCGAATTCCTGCCGGTTTGATGTTTACCAATACGCTCTTCCTTTTCCAGGATGGCTATTGCAGAATCAGGAAATTTCTTTTGTAATTTATATGCGGTTGCAAGTCCAACTATTCCCGCTCCTACTACAATAAAATCATAAGGCTTCTTTCTGGTCATTTTTTTTACCTTTAAAATGAGATTTTTTGATAAAACTAATCACAATAAAACTGGCAAAGAAGAACAGAGACAACAAAAGGATTGAAGTTTTCATTGAATTGGTAACAGCCAGTACAATTCCAAAAATAAATGTACCACATACAATCGCAAGTTTTTCGGTAACGTCAAAGAAACTGAAATAAGTGGCATTATCTGTAGTATCTTCCGGTAAAAGTTTTGAATAAGTTGAACGGGATAAGGTTTGAATAGCCCCCATTACCAGGCCAATTAAAGCCCCCAGAAAATAGAATTTCAACTGTACACCCGGATCATTCTTATCGAGTAATGTTGCCCCATAACTGGCAAGTCCCCAAATAAATATAGTTATTTTTAAAGTGGTAATATTCCCAATTCTATCCGATAATCTTGAAAAAGTAAAGGCTCCTACAATAGCGATCAACTGAATCAGCAAGATCATTGTGATCAGATTACCGGCAGACATTCCCAATTCTGTCTTGCCATAAATAGTTGCCAGAAGAATTATAGTTTGCACTCCTACACTATATAAAAAGAAGGAGGTTAAAAAAGTAACCAGAACCGGGTATTTGTGCAATTCCTTTAGAACTTTTTTCAGTTCGAGATAACCATTAAAAAGATAACCTTTTTCAGGAATTCTTTTATGTGCATTTACCGGCAGATATTTAAAGGTGTATTGTGCAAAACCTGCCCACCAGATCCCTACTGTAAGAAAAGAGATCCTCGGAGCCAGCGTAGCATCAGTAATACCGTACCATTCAGGCTTTAAAACCATACTCAGATTGAATATCAATAAAAGGACCGAACCTATATAGCCGTAGATAAAACCTTTGGCGCTCACATCATCCCGCTGATCGTAATAAGCAACTTCAGGTAAATAGGCATTGTAAAAGACCAGACTCCCCCAAAAACCTATACTCGCCAAAACAGAAAAGACTATACCTACCCATAAGGTATCAATTCCTGTAAAAAAGAATAAGGACATAACCGAAAAAGAACCCAGATAACAGAAAAACTGCATATAAACTTTCTTGTTTCCGATATAATCGGCAATACCGGATAATAAAGGCGAAATAAAAGCCACTGTTAAAAAGGAAAAGGATAAGGCATAGGTATATAGTGAAGTGTTGTTAAACTGAAACCCCATAAAAGTTACGAGTCCGCTATCCGACCTTGTCACACTCTCATAATAAATTGGAAAAACGGCGGTGCTGATAACCAGAGAATATACAGAATTAGCCCAATCGTAAAATGCCCAGCTGTTTATTAATTTCTTATCTCCTTTTTTGAGCATCCTTTTTAATTTTTGAGGCACAATTTATTAAAATATATTCAGAATAATTAAAGACCGTTGCAAAACTATATAGAAATATGAAACAAAGGCGATTATTTGCCCAACTTCTTCCTTCTCAAAAAATTTAAGTCCTCATAAACAATAGTTTACTGTGGGTTAAATTTTTCTCGGGCATCGAATTTGAACAAATAATCGTCTTTTGCAACGGTCTTAATTAGTGTTTGTCTATAAATTGAAAGATTAGGATTTTTGATGGATTTTTGTTTTTTTAGGGCAGCAAATACTTGTGTATTAGGCAACATAAAAAAAAGATAAAAGCAAAAAAAGATATTTTTTCAATTCGATGACTTTATGGATAAACACTAACTAATTCAGGAAATTGATTTATCCTGATTATTGATAATTATTTCCTTAATTTTGCACCTGATGGAAAAAAAGAAAAATACTCCCGGGGTTAAGATTCCCAGATCACTTATCAATTCTGCCAAAGCACTTCAATTTGTATCAAAAGATCTTACTGCAGTCTTTTTAGGTAAAATCTTCGCTACTCCTCCGAGATTTAAAACTCCCGAAAGGGAAAAAATGATGGAAAAGAGTGCTAAAAGTGAATTTTTCAGAATTGATTCCATAGAAAAAGACATCAAAATATATACCTACGGTTTTTCAAAGAAAAAGGTGCTGTTGGCACACGGATGGTCAGGCAGAGGTACACAGCTATACAATCTGGCCGATAAAATACTTGAAAACCGAATGATGGTAATCAGTCTGGATGCACCGGCCCACGGATCTTCCAGTGGTAAGATCACCAACATGCTTGAATATCTTGAGACTTTAAAATTTATCGATGAGAAATACGGTCCGTTCCATGCCGCCATCGGACATTCCTGGGGCGGAATGACTTTGCTTCTGGCTGTTGCCAACGGTTTAAGAACAGAAAAACTGGTAACTATTGGTGCTGATGACAAGATCTCGGAAGTACTTATCTCATTTGTTAAGAAATTTGAACTAAAACCCGTTATTGCCAAAAAGATCAAAATTTTTTACGACAAAAAACTGAACCGGAATATTGATGAATTATCGTCTACGAAATCCGCTGAAAAAATCACAATTCCAACGCTGGTTGTACATGATTCTGAAGATTTGTTTGTTCCTGTAAGCAGTGCATACAGAATACGTCAAAAACTAAAAAAAGGAACAATTCTGGTAACTCATGGTTTAGGTCATCATAAGATCTTTAAGAATCCGAAAGTTATTCAGAAGATTATTAATTTTATTCAATAAAAATGAAAAGATCTTATCTTACACTGCTGATCATCTTTACAATATCCATATCAGTTAAAGCACAAATAAAAGAAAAGGAAAATATGAGCAAGAAAGTTGTCAAAACAGAAGAGGAATGGAAAAAGATCCTTACCCCTCAACAATATAAGATCCTGAGATTAAAGGGGACCGATATGCCCGGAGAATACGGATTTACGGATACATTTGAAAAAGGAACTTATTACTGCGCTGCCTGTGGAGCTCAGCTTTTTGAATCAGGCACTAAATACAATTCACATTGCGGCTGGCCCAGTTTTGACGATGCGATAAAAGGTGCTGTTATCTATAAAAAAGATACCAGTTACGGAATGATCAGAACAGAGATTCTCTGCGCCCGCTGTGGCGGACATCTCGGACATGTTTTTGATGACGGGCCTAAAGAAACTACCGGGAAAAGATATTGTGTGAACAGCACTTCGCTTAGCTTTAAAAAAGAGGAGAAGTAAGTGTAAAATACTTACAAAATCTTTAACATATAGCCTTATTTTCTTGTTTCAGAATTATTATCTTTGCAATTCTAAAAAAGAAGAGAAGAATTATGTTCAATAATTTAAGTGATAAACTGGATAAAGCCCTCCACGTATTAAAAGGGCACGGTAGTATTACCGAGATAAATGTTGCTGAAACCTTAAAAGAAGTCAGAAGAGCTCTTTTAGATGCCGACGTTAACTATAAGATTGCCAAAGACTTCACCAATAAAGTAAAGGAAAAGGCTATAGGTTCCAATGTACTGACTTCGCTTAACCCGGGTCAGCTGATGGTAAAGATCGTAAAAGATGAGCTTACCAAACTGATGGGAGGCGAAACTGTAGGGATTAACCTTTCCGGAAATCCTACTGTGATTTTAATGTCGGGACTTCAGGGTTCTGGTAAAACCACATTTTCCGGTAAACTGGCCAATTTTTTAAAGAACAAACGTACCAAACAGCCTTTACTTGTAGCCTGTGACGTTTACCGTCCTGCTGCGATCAATCAGTTAAAAGTTGTAGGAGATCAGGTTGGTGTTGAGGTTTATACCGAAGAAGGCAATATGAATCCTGTAGAGATTGCCGAGAATGCAGTAAAATATGCCAAAAGCCACGGAAAAAATGTAGTAATTATCGATACCGCAGGTCGTTTAGCTGTTGATGAAGAGATGATGAAGGAGATCTCAAACATCCATAAAGCTGTTCAGCCTCATGAAACCTTGTTTGTTGTCGACTCAATGACCGGTCAGGATGCGGTAAATACCGCCAAAGCCTTTAACGACATACTGAATTTCGAAGGGGTGATCTTAACCAAACTCGATGGTGATTCACGTGGTGGAGCTGCACTTTCTATCAAATCGGTGGTTGACAAGCCTATCAAATTTATTGGTACCGGTGAAAAGATGGAAGCTATTGACATCTTCCACCCTGATCGTATGGCCGAAAGAATTTTGGGAATGGGTGACGTGATCTCCCTTGTTGAAAGAGCCCAGGAACAATACGATGAAGAAGAAGCGAGAAAGATCCAGAAAAAAATTGCCAAAAATCAGTTTGGTTTTGACGATTTTCTGAAACAGATCAATCAGATCAAGAAAATGGGAAGCATGAAGGATCTTGTTGGTATGATACCGGGTGTTGGAAAAATGATGAAAGATGTTGATATTGATGATGATGCCTTTAAGGATATTGAATCGATAATCTATTCCATGACCCCTGCAGAACGCAGTAAACCAGCTATTATCAATGCCAGCAGAAAAAAACGTATTGCCAAAGGATCGGGAACTACGGTTCAGGAAGTTAATCAGCTGCTGAAACAATTTACACAAATGAGTAAGATGATGAAAATGATGCAGGGCGGCGGCCAGAAGAAGATGATGCAGATGCTGAATAATATGAAGTAAGCTATAAATAAAAACCAAAAGAACCATGGTAATCTTAGACGGAAAGAAAACATCCAATGATCTTAAAGAAGAAATTGCAGCCGAAGTTTTAAAACGAAAAGCTGAGGGCAAAAAAACACCTCATCTCGCAGCAATTCTTGTGGGTACAGACGGGGCCAGTATGACCTACGTGAACAGCAAGGTAAAAGCCTGCGAAAAGGTTGGATTCAACTCCACATTGATCGATCTTCCGGAAGAGACTACCGAAGAGCAGTTATTGCACGAGATTGCCGAGCTGAACAACGACAAGGATATAGATGGTTTTATCGTACAACTACCCCTTCCAAAACATATTGATGAACAGAAAGTACTGATGGCTGTAGATCCTGATAAAGATGTTGACGGATTTCATCCGGTAAACGTTGGAAAAATGACTTTGGATCTGCCCTCTTTTTTACCTGCTACACCTTATGGAATTCTGGAGTTGTTAAAAAGATATAAAGTAGAAACCTCAGGCAAAAACGTTGTTGTGATCGGCCGAAGCCATATTGTTGGTAGACCTATGAGTATTCTGATGAGCCAGAAAAGAGAGGCCGGTGATGCTACGGTTACCCTCACGCACAGCAGAACAAAGAACCTTTCTGAGATCACTCAAAAAGCCGATATTATTATTGCTGCTTTAGGCAAAGCCGAATTTCTTACAGGCGATATGGTAAAAGAAGGCGTTACCATAATTGATGTGGGGATTACACGTGTTAAAGATGACACTAAAAAAAGAGGTTATCGGCTTGCAGGAGATGTTGATTTTGATAGTGTTGCCTCTAAATCAGCCTTTATCACTCCCGTTCCCGGCGGTGTTGGTCCTATGACCATTGCCATGCTTCTAAAAAACACATTGCTGGCTTGTGAAAAAGCTGATCAGTAATTGGAGTTGTTTAGAACACGAAACAAAAAAACAGGCATAGAACAACTAATAAAAAAAATTGTGATAATCTGCGTTATCTGCGGGAGAAAAAAATGTCGAACTTACCGGCAAGTCAGAAGTTGGCGGTAAAACCTCTATTTCTCTGAGCTGCTCGGTGATTTTCTGGAAACTCAGTGAAAAAAAATTTTAATTGGAGGGATTAACCTATATCATTTCTAAAATTCAATCAGGTCATTCCTACGAAGCAGGTTTACCTTGCTGTGAAGCAGGTTTACCTTGCTATGAAGCAGGTTTACCTTGCTGTGAAGCAGGTTTACCTTGCTGTGAAGCAGGTTTACCTTGCTATGAAGCAGGTTTACCTT
>QNYL01000204.1 GCA_003973375.1 Flavobacteriia bacterium | reverse complement strand
CTCAAATTTTAAATCATCTAACCCTTTTCCCTGTTCGCTTTTCCCTACTTCCTCTTAAACGAATTCAAAGCATAGATCGCAAAAGAACCCAGCCAGTGACCTCCTTCATAATTCCCGTCAACTATGTTGGGCAGGGAATAATTCACATGTTCAATAGCTATTTTACGCAAATAATCATATTCCGGGTACTTGTTGGCGATTTCATTTAAACACCAGGCTCTGCTGAAATTTACGCCATCGAGATGGATCAGTTTCCCGTCAGTCCTGTCGGAAACAATTCCGGGTTTTAACACATAATCCCTCGATTGCATATCGGGAAGAAATTTTGCAAACCATTGTTTAAATTCAGCATCGGGCAAAACCCTCAGCATAATGGCAGCTTCTTCAATACAGGGCGAAAGAAAATCATAACCTCCCGGCTCCCAGCTTATCGGACATGAAAAATCATTCAGATAAAAGTCTCTTGCCCGTTTTTCGATCAGTGTTTTTAGTGCTGTATTACCAACTGTATTGGCATAATCCCATGCAAAGATCAATCCGAAAGCCGTATTGGGATGTTCTCCCACCCTGATGGGATAATTCAGTTTGGGAAGGAATTCCATATATCTTTTTACGATCAGATCTGTTAAAGGCTGCAGATTGTTTTCCAGCTCCCTTGCCAGCGAATCATCCCAGGTATGCAATTCCTCTGCCAGTTTTAACAACCAGGCCCAACCGTAAGTCCTTTCGTAGATCTTATTGTGTTTTCCGTTAAAATACCTCACTTCAGCAGCAATATTCTCTTTACTGATGTTCTTTTTTAACTTTCCAACAACTTCCGAACTATTGTCGAGTTCAGGAAACTGCTTTAACAAGCTCACCAGCGACCAGTGTCCGTGTACCGAAGAATGCCAGTCGAAACAACCGTAAAAGGCCGGATGCAATACACTGGGAGGTTTGATATCCTCCGGACCACCCAATGTTTGCCCCAAACGGTTTGGAAATTCGGTATTCATACATTTTAAAGGTAATTTTGAAAGACGATTAGCCTCCGTAAGTGTAAGTTCAGGTATTTTTTGCGCCTTTAAAGACAATATCCCAATAAGTATTAAAACTGCAATCAGTACTGTTTTTTTCATATTAAAAAGATATTTATTCAGATTGTATAAAACTATAAAATTAGCACTGATTTTACACCTATTAATCAAATTTTTAAACAAATTTTAAAAATCATAATTTTTTAGGACTATTTTTGTGCTATGATAACATCAGATCAAATCAAAGACATCACACAAAGGGTTGAAAAACTTAAGGATTACCTGGATATTGAAAAAAAATCCGTAGAAATTTCCAATGAAGAAGAAAAAGCCTCCTCACCGGAATTCTGGAACAATCCGAGAGAAGCCGAGGTCTTTATGCGTAAGCTGCGTGGTAAAAAGAAATGGGTGGAAGACTATCAGAAGCTCAAAGAGAACAGTGAAGATCTTTCTGTGATCTACGATTTTTACAAAGAAGGAGAGGCTGATGAAAATGATGTAACCACTCAATATAAAAAGACCAACGAACTGCTTGAAGCCCTGGAATTCAGAAATATGCTGTCAGAAGAAGGGGATAACCTCAGCGCGGTTTTACAGATCACTTCCGGGGCCGGAGGTACAGAAAGTAACGACTGGACGCAAATGCTGATGCGCATGTACATGATGTGGAGCGAAAAACAAGGCTTTAAAATTAAAGAACTCAATTATCAGGAAGGAGATGTAGCCGGTATCAAGACTGTAACGCTTGAGATTGACGGGGAATATGCTTTTGGATATCTGAAAGGTGAGAATGGTGTTCACCGTCTGGTAAGGATCTCTCCTTTCGACAGTAATGCCAAACGTCATACCAGTTTTGCCTCAGTATATGTTTATCCATTGGTGGATGATACCATCGAGATAGAGATCAATCCGGCTGATATTACCTGGGATTTTGCCCGTTCGGGAGGAGCAGGCGGACAAAATGTGAATAAAGTGGAAACCAAGGCCATTCTTCGGCATAAACCCACCGGAATCATGATCGCTAATTCCGAAACACGATCGCAGCTTGAGAACCGTGAAAAGGCCATGCAAATGTTAAAATCTCAACTCTACGAGATCGAACTACAAAAGCAAAGGGAGAAAAGAGACAGTATCGAAGCAGGTAAAATGAAGATCGATTTCGGTTCTCAGATCCGTAATTATGTGATGCATCCCTATAAGCTTGTTAAGGATGTAAGAACCGGTTTTGAAACTGCCAATGTTGATGGTGTAATGAATGGTGAGATCGATGGATTTATCAAAGCTTTTTTAATGGGAAACAGCCAGAAAGAAACCTCCGACGAACTCTAATTAGTATCTGCCCATATTATCCTTAAATGTTTCAAATCAGCTTTACCCCATCCCTAAAGGGTGGCTGATTTTCAATATTTTCTCCCTTTAGGGCAGGGGTAAAAAAATGTTGAAAATCTAAAAGTATTTACTTTAAAGACGAACTCTAATTAGTATCTGCCCATAAAGTCATCGAATTGAAAATTTATCTTTTTACAAAACACTATTTTTTGATCTTTTTTCTCATTTTTTTTACTATAGATAATATTTATAGTATATAGTATTTATATTGTTTTTCAGATTTTTACAAGTATTATTGAAAGTATTGGTTTAAACTATTATTTACAGGCTCAAGACCGTTACAAAACTATATAGAATTATGAAATAAACTTCTCTTTCCCTACAGATTTGGAACAAAATCGAAAGTAAAATTTAAGCCTTTATTAGGCTTCTGGTTTTCAAAAAAATTAAAAGGCAGCTTCAAAAAAGACGGCCTTAAAAAACTACTAAAAAGAGCATAAAATACCACCCGGAACAAGATTTCTTTTAGCATCAGAAATACACCCATATTACCGTAATCGTTACCAAGGAAAAAGACTTAAGCTTTTCCTTTGCCCCTCTTGATGTGAGGTTAATCATTCATTCCGGATTAATAACCGATAAAGAGAACAAAGACTTAACCCGGATAATTCACAAATTTTGAGTATGCAGATACAAGGCGTCTAACTTTGCAGATATACTATTGTATCTCAAAAAGTTAGTAACGCAGTAGATGCCAGCTCAAAATTTAAACAATAGCCCAAATTTGGGTAAAAATAAATTTGAAAATTTTCATGATAAAATATTGACATCAAGTAAATTGGCGCAAAAACATTAGCTTATCGGTGAATTTTTCGGGTTAAGAAGATCTTCCGCCAATCAAATTTGTTTTAACAACTCCTCAACAGCTTTCTTTAACTGCTGATCCTCTCCCTTTACTTTACTGTCGGGTTTATTATGCACTATAAAATCAGGTATTGCCCCATTAAATTCCATATCCTTTTCTGATTTTTTAATGTACCATCCCCTAAAAGGCATACGTACATACGACCCATCGATCAGTCCTTTTCCTCCGGTAGAGATTACCGCCCCAAAGGTTTGAACACCCACCAGCTTCCCTATACCCAGATTCTTATAGGCATGAGAAAAGATTTCCGCATTAGAGTAACTGCTTTCATTACACAATGCAATAGAAGGCTTGGTCCAGGACGACAAAGGAAGTCTTTCGCTGTAAGGATAGTGGTCTTTAAACTTTCTATGCTCATTTTTTGGACTTTTAGTCGCTCCTCTCGGTACCGTATAAGCATGTTGCTGTACATTTAGAACCGCCATAAGGTAATCTGTGGTCCATCCGCCTCCATTAAAACGAACATCAATCACAATACCTTCCTTACCGTATCCTGCCTCAGTCAGCTCAGCTTCAAACTCTTCAAAACTCGTCCAGTTCATTCCCTGAATATGGATATACCCCAATTTTCCATTAGAATACTTATCTGTCAGCCGTTTCTTTTCCGCCACCCAATCCTCATATTTTTCCTTTCCGTTTGATGATTTAGGACGAATTACCACTTCTTTTTTAACTCCCCCGGGGGTGATTACATCTAAATACACCTTATCGTTACTTTTAAAATCGAGTAAACTGTAAAAATTAACCTCTTTTGAAAGAGGGATTCCGTTTACAGCAGTAATGACATCCCCTTTACTGATCCTGCTCACCTCCCTGTCTGCAGGCATATTACGGGTTACATAAACCACTTTAACATTTCCTGATTTCTGCGGTTCTATACTTATTCCGAGTAAACCGGTCTGATCCTTTTGAAGGTCGGCACGCGTACCTCCACCCCTCAATCCCATATGACTTGCATTTACCTGCCCCAGGAGCCAGTTAAAGATGCTTCTAAAGTCTTCACGGGTTGAAGCTTTTAAAGCCAGTGGTTTATAGATCTCTTTTAACTTTTTCCAGTCGTGACCATGAAATTCCGGATCATAAAAACCATCATTGATCGCATTCCAAGCCTCTTCAAAGATCTGATCAGTTTCTCCCGCATAATCTATATCCATAGAAGCAGTAATCGGAAGCGATTCTTTTTTACTGTCTTTCAGCTTGATACGATTTAACTTCCCTCCCTTAGCCGTATAGTATAAATACTGATATTTCTCATCCAGACTGATATTTCCCGGCCGGGTATTTCCGCTTGTAAGCTCTTTTTTATCTTTGCCGTTCCATTTGATCTTATACAGATCAGAAGTAGTTTTGGAATTTCCCCTTCCACCATTTCCGGTAGTAAAATAAAGTGTTTTACCATCTTTAGAGAATCCTTTTACAAATTCACCTCCCGTATAGGAAGTTACCTGAACACGCCTTTTATGCAGCTGGTCCAGGTCTATCTTTACCGGTTTAACCGTATTACCCTCTTTTTTATCTTTATCCTTTTTAACTCCTTTTGCAGCATCCTCTTCCTCATCCCAATCCGCTTTAGTTTTTTGCCAGTCTTCTTTTTTCAACCAGACAAACCACACATCAAAATCGCCGTTATTTCTGTTAGAAGAAAATGCGAGTTTGGTACCGTCAGGACTCCAAACCGGATTACGATCCCCTTTGGGATGCATGGAAATATTAACCGGTTTTACAGAGTTATCTACCTTATGAATATACACATCTTCATTAAAATCCAGATCGCTTAAACTGTAGGCCAGCCATTTTGAATCGGGTGACCAGGCAATTCCAGAAGGCGTATCCCACCCATCCAGCAATACTCTTTTATTACTTAAAGTAGCATTATTCAAAATACTGGATACTATTAATTTACCCCTGCCATCAATATATGCTAATGACTTTTTGTCAGGTGATAAAACCGGACTGCTAATCCCTTTTTTGCTATGAGTGACCTGCGTAATCTTTCGCTTGAGGGTTTTGAATAAATTCTTCTCTTTCGGGTCATCGGAACGCAACAAATAAAGCTGACTGATACCTCCTTTATCAGAAGTAAACAGCAATGCTTCATTGGAGATCCAGGCAATATTTTGATCCCGGGAAGGCATCTGCGTAACGTTAACCGATTTACTTCTGTCCTTATTATTTTCCGTAATAAAAACCTCTCCACGGATTACAAAAGCGCTGTATTTTGAATCGGGAGAAGGCATTATTTCACTTATATTTCCCGAGTAAGATTTATGCTCAACAGGATCAAAACGATAATCCGATTTAAGGTTTAAAGAGATCCTGGTCTTCGCTTTTGAATTTGCATCAACCACATACAGCTCATCCCCTTTTACCAAAACAATATTTTTACCATTCCTGCTGATATTAAAACTAAAAATTCCCATATCTTTAAAATCGGTGATCTGCTCCTCCTCCCCTGTTTTACTGCCCGAATCGGTAATTTTTAACTTATGCACATTGTATTTACCGCTTTTTGCCGACTGATAAAAGATCGTATGATCATCAGCCCATTTCGGATAAAAATCATTTCCCTTAAAGGTGGTCAGTTGTTGGTATACATCATTTTTGGTGTCATAGATCCACAGATCCTTATTGGCAGGCCCCTGATATTCTTCACGTTGTATCCTGCAAGGTCCTTTTACAAATGCAATAAAACGGCCATTAGGCGAAAGCGTGGCATCATTACCAAATGAAGTCATCTTTACATAGGGTGTACCTCCGTTCTTGCCGATTACATCTATTTCAGGTTCCCATTCGATCTGATTAAAATTTCTTTTTGTACTAAAAAGGATCTCTCCATTCTTAGCGAAATCAGTGATCACATCACTTGCAGAGTGATAAGTAAGTCGCTTAGGCTTTCCTCCTTCCGAAGGAATCAGAAAAATATCATTATTTCCGTAACGGTTGCTGTTAAAGGCAATAAAGCGA
>QNYL01000127.1 GCA_003973375.1 Flavobacteriia bacterium | reverse complement strand
ATGATTAGTAATATTAAAAACTTGCTTAATCATATTGAGGAGGCCCCGTTTATTTATCGGGGCAATTTTATTCCCAAAGCTTTTAATCCTTATATCAAAACTCTTGAGCGGATAGGTAAATATAAGGACGCCGAAGGCAAAGAGCTGGATATTCTTATAGTCAAATTAAAAAAAGAGACATCTCTATACTGAAGAATATACAGATCTGGTAAAGGATTTTTATTTAAAGATGTAATCTTTCAGATATTACGAATCAAAATAATGCTGTTCCAGATTAAACGGATTGTACCCAAGATATTTTACTCTCTTTTCCTTAAAGTTTATACCATAACTCTGCAATTCCTTTAGGATGGGTTCATAAACTTCTTTGGTAATTGGCAACTGAACTCCGGGTGTTTTAATTTCACCATTCAATATTTTTAAAGTAGCGATCGCCACGGGCAAGCCCACGGTTTTTGCCATAGCCGTATAGGTTTGATCGTCACCAATGACCACCATATTTGATTCGATCTGTTTTTTTTCTCCATTGAGCTTATAACCAAACTTATGATACATCACGATCATATCCTTATCCTCCGGTTCAAGCGTCCATTTTTCCATCAGGATTTTTTGCAGGATCTGTGCAGGTGTAGCATCTTTAAGTCCTACAATTTTATGCGGATTAAAAATATCCAGTTCCAGAAGCTTATCCCATAAAACATCATCCTGATCTATCTTCTGACAATGACGCAGTTTTAATTCTACAGAATCATTTGGTTTATAAGGTAAAAATGAATTGGTAAATTCACGATAACTCATCTCTTCAGTACCTTCCATCTCGTAGGAATCATCTGTCATTCCCAGTTGTACAAAAACATTCCAGGCTCTGGAAAAACCAACCCTCCTGATCGTTCCTCTATACAGAGTCAAAATATCATCCAACCCATATATTTCACGGTATTTCAGGGAGTCACGGTTGGCCAGTGCTTCAAATCTTCCATAGCCATCAACTTCGAGAAATTCAGTTCTTCGGAATAACTTCTGATACGGAATGTATTTATATCTTCCTTCCTGAATAAATTTAGCAACACCTCCCTGACCGGCAACGACTACATTTCTCGGATTCCAGGTAAATTTATAATTCCACAGATTGTTATCACTTTCGGGGGCCACAAGACCGCCGGTAAAGGATTCGAACAACAGCATCTTACCACCTTTATCTTTGATCCTGTCGATTACCTGCATAGCACTCATATGATCAACGCCGGGGTCAAGCCCGATCTCGTTCATAAAAACCAGTCCTTTGGCCTTAACTTCTTCATCCAAAGCCTTCAGATCTTTAGAAATATAAGAAGCGGTTACAAGATTTTTTCCAAATGCTACACAATCTTTTGCTACCTCTAAATGGAATCTTGCCGGTAACATAGAGATCACAATAGAAGCATCAGAGATCATCTTTTTTCTTTCTTTTTCATTGAAAATATCCAATACAACAGCTTTTCCATTTTTATGGTTTCCGAGTAATTTTTTTGCATTTTCAATTGAAATATCAGCAATGGTCAGTTTAAAATTCTCAGAATCAGATTTCTCTAACAGATAACGGATAAGTGACGAAGCAGATCTTCCTGCTCCAATGATCAATATATTTCGCACTGCGGTACATTTAAAATTAGCTATACGAAAATACAAATAAAACCTGCACAAAAAAATATATTCACATATAAAACACGCATTATCTAAACATTTACAGCGTATTTTAATATTATATTTCCGTTTGTTTCTTTCCTGTAAAAAAACTGATTATGTTTGTTTTAATCTAAATCATTAAAAATGAAAAGAAACTTAACTATCACAGCCGTATTAGGAGCTCTTACGATCATTCTTGGTGCCTTTGGTGCCCACGGCTTAAAAGAACGTCTCGACCCCGAATCCCTGAAAGTTTTCGAAACCGGAGTAAGATATATGATGTATCATGTAATCGTGCTACTGTTTGTTAATTCCTATTCAGGATTCACTAAAAAAACCAAAAACACGATCAGCTCTATTTTCTTTTTGGGAATTTTATTCTTTTCAGGTTCCGTGTTTTTAATATCCACAGGAATCGTATCAACCTCTAACATTTGGTATATAACTCCAATTGGTGGTTTTTTTCTTATATTTGGGTGGATTAAATTATCAATTTCTTTTTATTTTAAGGAAGAATAAAATTAATCTTTAAAAAATGACTTATGTCATAATTGTTACTTAAGGTTTTATTATCTTTGGTGACTCAAATTTTAGAAATCATTTAATACCTAATTTTTATGAAAAATGTAAAAAAATCACTGATTAATTCTTTAGAAGATCTCGGAATCAAAGATGTTAAAGAAATTATTCACAACCCTTCTTACGAGCAACTTTTTGAAGAAGAAATGAAACCCGGACTGGAGGGGTATGAAAAAGGACAACTAACAGAGCTCGATGCTGTTAATGTTATGACCGGTATCTATACGGGACGATCTCCAAAAGACAAATATATTATAGAAGATGATATCACCCGTGATACCATCTGGTGGACAACACCTCATTCTCCTAACGACAATAAACCACTCTCACCTGAAATATGGAAAGACCTAAAAAAGACCGTTACTGATCAGCTGACCGGTAAACGCCTTTTTGTAATGGATGCTTTCTCAGGCGCTAATGAAGATACCCGTTTAAAAGTTCGTTTTATAGTTGAAGTTGCCTGGCAGGCACACTTTGTAAAAAATATGTTTATCCGCCCTACTGAAGAAGAACTTGCTAATTTTGGTGAGCCCGATTTTGTGGTACTAAACGGTTCAAAAACCACAAATCCAAAATGGAAGGAACATAAAATGAACTCTGAAGTATTTACTGTGTTCAATCTTACTGAAAAGATGCAGGTAATTGGAGGTACATGGTATGGTGGTGAGATGAAGAAAGGTATGTTTGCCATGATGAATTACTACCTTCCTTTAAAAGGAATGGCGGCAATGCACTGTTCTGCCAATGTAGGGGAAGACGGAAAAACAGCTATTTTCTTTGGCTTGTCGGGTACCGGAAAAACAACGCTTTCCACCGATCCGAAACGTAAGCTGATAGGAGATGATGAGCATGGCTGGGATGACAATGGTGTTTTCAATTTTGAAGGCGGATGTTATGCCAAGACCATCAATCTTGATAAAGAAGCAGAACCGGATATTTACGGAGCCATTAAAAGGAATGCACTGCTTGAAAATGTAACTGTTGACGAAAACGGCAAGATCGATTTCTCAGACACTTCCGTTACTCAAAATACAAGAGTATCTTATCCGATCTATCATATTGAAAACATTGTTAAACCAAAATCAAGTGCAGGACATGCAAACAAGGTTATTTTCTTAACTGCAGATGCTTTCGGAGTAATGCCTCCTGTTTCTAAATTAACTCCTGAACAGACCAAATACCACTTCCTTTCCGGATTTACAGCTAAACTGGCCGGAACTGAAAGAGGAGTTACCGAACCTACTCCAACTTTCTCTGCCTGTTTTGGTGAGGCATTTTTGTCATTACACCCAACCAAATACGGTGAAGAACTGGTTAAAAAGATGGAAGCTAATAATGCTACAGCCTATCTGGTAAATACCGGATGGAATGGTACCGGAAAGAGAATCTCTATTCAAGATACCAGAGCAATCATTGACAGAATTCTTGATGATTCCATAGAAAAGGCTGAAACCAAGATATTACCGGTATTTAATCTGGAGATTCCTCTTGAACTGGAAGGTGTAGATACCAGTATTCTAGATCCGAGAGATACTTACAAAGATGCCAAGGAATGGGATGAAAAAGCCGAAAAACTGGCTAAATTGTTCATTAAGAACTTTGAAAAATACACTGATAATGACGAAGGTAAATCTTTAGTTGCTGCAGGACCTCAAATTTAATTTTTCTATCATTTATGTTTGAACCGGATGAGTTGCTCATCCGGTTTTTTTATTTAACCTGGATAATTCACAAATTTTCAACATAAAAAATTGATGTCAAGTAAATTGGCGCAAAAATATTAGCTTTGTGGTGAATTTTTCGGGTTAAAATTCAAATTCAAGTTGCACATTCATCACAGTTTCTTTCTTTTTAACCTCATTGTTCAGGTTGGTTACCGAAATACCCAGCAATCTTACAGATTCTTTCAATTCCTCCTGATAAAGCAATTGTTTAACCGTATCCAGAAGGATCGACCGGTCTTTTACAAAATACGGCAAAGTTTTACTGCGGGTTTGCGTTGTAAAATTGCTGTATTTTATTTTTAAAGTAACTGTTTTTCCGGCGGTTTTTGATCTTAACAATCTGTTTTCAAGTTCTTCAGCTATCTTCTCAAGCTGCTCCATCATATAGACCTCTGAAGTGAGATTGGTACTAAAAGTATGCTCCGCTCCTACCGATTTCCTGATCCTGTCAGGCTTAACCTCACTTTTCTGGATTCCCCTTACGATCTGAAAATAATGAGCACCTGATTTGTTAAAATGCTTTATCAGAAAATCAAGAGATTTTTCTTTAAGATCCTTTCCGGTAAAGATCCCTAGGTTATACATCTTTGAAGCTGTTACCTTTCCTACTCCATAAAATTTTTCAATAGGAAGTTGTTCTAAAAAATCAATTACTTCCTCAGGAGGAATCGTTTTTTGCCCGTTAGGCTTATTGATGTCTGAGGCCACCTTGGCTAAAAATTTGTTGACTGATATGCCGGCCGAGGCTCTCAATCCGGTTTCCTGAAAGATCCTTTCCCGGATCTCACGGGCCAGCAGACTTGCAGAAGGATGGTTCTTTTTATTAACAGTTACATCGAGATAGGCCTCATCCAGACTTAAAGGCTCGACCAGATCTGTATATTCATGGAAAATCTTTTGAATTTGTTTTGAGATCTCTTTGTAGCGATGAAATCTGTGCCTGACAAAAATAAGATCCGGACATTTCTTTTTGGCCAGAACCCCACTCATAGCCGACCGGACACCAAATTTTCTCGCTTCATAACTTGCTGCAGCTACAACGCCTCTCACCCCTCCTCCGCCAACAGCTACCGGTTTTCCTCTCAGTTCAGGATAATCGAGCTGTTCAACAGAAGCAAAAAAGGCGTCCATATCAATATGGATGATCTTCTTTTGTATTGTATCTTTCTCCACAGCTTAAAAATACAAATAACATTTAAGAAAATTCAATTCTTACGTAATGTGAGAAGAATTTTGAAATTAGCAATAATACTAATGTTTTAAGACCGTTGCAAAAGAGTCTTGCAACGGTCTTGTTTTATTTTTCAATAATCACTTCTCTTTCTCTACCGTCAGTTCTCCTTACAGCATTCCCTTTTTTAAGCATCTTAACCGTATCTCTGATCTTTACAGGAATATTTCCAATTTTGGGAGGGATAAGAAATCCCTTCTTTTTAGCAATCTTTCTATTCAGATATTTTTCACCATCAGAACCCGGTTTTAACAGATCTTTAAAATTATAGATTTTTCCTGTACTGTCAATTTCAAAGCTATATTTATACAAACGGGAGTTATCGTCTATAAGATGTCCTTTTAATTTGGTGCTTTTTATAAATCCTGAAAAAATATGATAACGATATAATTCTCTTAACTCCTCTATTGTTTTCTTATCTTTATAGTTCTTTAATTGAGGCGGAGTTACCTCATCAATACTAAAAAATGTATCTGGATCTCCCGAAAAAGTGTAATTTACAGGATAGACCATCATCATAGAAACACTTTTCCCTTCTTTTACCGCAGGCTTAAAACCGGTAAAATCCTCAAAAACTGTACTTGCACTTTCTTTTAGCGTTTTATTGGAAGTCCTTACCGCTTTAACGATCAGTTTACCGCTTTTATCAAAGATAAGATATACCTTTACTTTTCCCTCAATAGGATTATTATTTTCATCAAAAGGCAGGACAATTCTTTTAGCAACATATCCGTTTAAAGTATTTAAAAAGCACTGTTTATCGTGCCTGACGTAAGAAGGACAATCTTTAAGAACCGGAGCCTGATCAATATCTTTTAAATATAACAGATCCGTTTGAGCATAAATTTCCGGGAAAAGAAAAAAGAAAAAAAGTAAGGCGGCTTGTTTCATGTCAGTTGATTTTAAGACTGTTTAAAAGTATAAAACAAGTGTGAAACCCCAAAAGAAAAAGCTTATGTTTTTTCAGTAAATCAAACTTTTACATCCGGATAACTTTTTTCTCTTAGGCGAATAAAGAACCAAACATTTACAAAGTATCTCTTTTTTTAAATTTCAGGAATCGGAATCTGATAAAGATA
>QNYL01000158.1 GCA_003973375.1 Flavobacteriia bacterium | reverse complement strand
TTCAGCAAGCTCCAGCGTTCCGTCACCTCCCTTGGCCCATCCTTCCGAAAGAATGGCATGAACTCCCATTTCACTACAAAGATCCTTAACTTTCTGTATCTCATCTTTTCTGTCATCTGCAAAAGCATTGATAGCTACAACAGGTTCAATATTGAATTTTCTTATATTTTCAATATGCTTCTCAAGATTTGCAAATCCTTTTTTAACATAAGTCACATTGGGTATATTCAATTCTTCTTTTCTGGCTCCTCCATGATGACGCAAAGCTCTGATCGTTGCCACAAGCACAACTGCCTTCGGATTCAGATCAGCGGATACGCATTTGATATCGAGGAATTTCTCGGCGCCAAGATCAGCACCAAATCCGGCTTCCGTGACTACGTATTCTGATAAGGACAATCCCATCTTAGTTGCCAGGATCGTATTGGTTCCTTGTGCAATATTGGCAAAAGGACCACCGTGAATAATGGCAGGATTCTTTTCCAGGGTTTGAACCAGATTAGGTTTGATCGCATCTTTTAACAAAATAGCCATAGCATCTTCTGCGTGAAGATCTCTTGCAAAGACCGGCTTTTTATCAAAAGTAAATCCAACAAAAATATTACCAAGGCGTTTTCTCAGATCTTCAAAATCAGTAGCCATACATAAAATAGCCATTACTTCAGAGGCAGGAGTAATATTAAAACCATCTTCTCTCGGAATACCGTTGGTGGTACCTCCCAGGCCTATAACGATCTGACGAAGTGCACGGTCGTTCATATCGATTACCCTTTTCCAAAGAATATTTCTCGGATCGAGGTTTAGATTATCTACTCTGGACTGCAAATTATTATCGATTAGTGCAGAAAGTAAGTTATTGGCTTTCTCAATTGCATTAAAATCTCCTGTAAAATGAAGGTTGATATCTTCCATCGGAACTACCTGTGAATAGCCTCCACCGGCAGCGCCCCCTTTAACACCAAATACAGGACCTAAAGAAGGTTCCCGAAGCACAACAGTTGCTTTTTTTCCTATTTTATTTAGCCCATCTGTAAGACCTATGGATACAGTTGTTTTTCCCTCCCCCGCCGGAGTTGGGGTTAATGCTGTTACCAGAATAAGGTTATTCTGTTTTATCTTTTTATCATCAATAAGATGTAAAGGTAATTTGGCCTTATATTTTCCGTAAAGTTCGAAATCATCCTCATCTATTCCCAACTTTTTGGCAATATCCTTTATCAAGGCCATTTTCGTATTCTGAGCTATTTCAATATCTGTTAAATGTTCCATATTTTCTGATTTTTAAATTTTACAAAAATACTTAAAAATTAAGAATTTTTGGTTAATGCTGTGAGATTCAAATAATCATCAAGATTTTCTTTAAAAGCTAAATTAATTGAGTATATTTGCGCGTTTATTACAAAATTATATTTTATTTAAAAATTGATAAATAATGCAAAACAAGGGACTTATTAGAACGTTTGCAATTTTATTTTTGTTAGTTAGTCTATACCAGCTATCATTTACATATTTTGCAAAAAATGTTGAGAAAGATGCCGTGAATTATGCTGAGTCTAAAGCTACATCAAATGATATTGATAAGTTAGCCGCTCTTGAAAAACAATACTTAGATTCGGTTGCTAATGTACCGGTTTTAAACTTAGGTTTTACCGAATTCACTTACAATGATTTAAAGGATAAAGAGATCAATCTTGGTCTGGACCTTAAAGGAGGTATCAATGCCATTTTAGAAGTATCTGTAAGAGATATTTTGATGGGTTTATCCAATCACTCAAAAAATCCGGTATTCAATCAGGCTTTAGACCTGGCAACCAAGAAAGAAAAAGAAAGTGATAAAGAATATCTGCAGTTGTTTTTTGATTCTTTTAAAGAAATAAGCAAAGGCAATGTAAAATTAAGTGATCCTTCTATTTTCGGAAATAAATCCTTAAAGGATAAGATCAACTTTAAAATGACCGATGATGAAGTGATTCCAATCCTTTCTGAAGAGGTTAAAGGCTCAATCAATACTGCTTTTGAGGTGTTACGTAATCGTATTGACCGCTTTGGGGTAACACAACCAAACATCCAGAGAATTGGTGAATCTGGAAGAATCCTTATCGAATTACCCGGTGCAAAAGATATCGACCGTGTTCGTAAATTATTACAAAGCACTGCCGAACTGCAATTCTGGGAAGTTTATGACAATCAGGAAATGGCACAGTTCTTTATCAATGCCAATAGAACACTGGCCAAAATCCTGAAAACCGACGAAACAAAGGCAAGTAAAGACAGCATTAGTAAAGACAAGGAAATTGACGATCTGCTGGGAGAGGTAAAAGACTCTGTGGATGTTAAAAAAACCAATCCTTTATTCTCTGTATTTTCACCAAACATCCCGCAGTCTCAGCAACAGATCAGCTCTGTTGTAGGATCAGCCCGGGTAAGAGATACCGCAATGGTTAATCAGTATCTTTCTATGAAAGAAGTGCGCAACCTGTTGCCTGCCGATATGAAATATGCCAAATTCCTTTGGGATGCCAAGCCTATTAAAGACACGGATGTGATCAATCTTTATGCGATCAAATCCAACCGTGAAGATGCCGCCCCTATAGAGGGAGATGTGATCTCGGATGCATCTCAGGTATTTGATCAGCTGGGTGCAAATCCGGAAGTGAGTATGAGCATGAACTCAAAGGGGACAAAACAATGGGCAAAAATAACTACGGCTAATGTAGGAAAATTTGTGGCTGTTGTTTTAGATGATTACGTCTATTCTGCTCCAAGAATAAATGATGCCATTACCAGAGGAAGAAGCTCTATTTCCGGCCAATTCACCATTGAGGAAGCCCAGGATTTAGCCAATGCTTTGAAATCGGGTAAATTACCTGCTGCAGCAAGAATTATCCAGTCGGATGTAGTTGGACCTTCTTTGGGCCAGGAAGCTATTAACAGTGGTACCATTTCATTTGGTATTGCCTTACTGGTTGTATTGGCATGGATGATGTTCTACTACGGCAAAGCAGGAATCTTCTCCGATATTGCCTTGGCTGCCAATATTGTATTTATTTTTGGAACCCTGGCTGCCTTTGGTGCCGTGTTAACACTGCCCGGTATTGCCGGTATCGTTTTAACCATCGGTATGTCGGTTGATGCAAACGTACTGATCTATGAACGGATTAAGGAAGAACTCGATAAAGGCAAAGGACTGAAGGAAGCTGTTAATGATGGATTTGGCGGTGCCTTATCCTCTATTCTCGATGCGAACATCACCACTTTACTTACCGGAATCATCTTGTATATTTTCGGTACAGGACCTGTAAAAGGATTTGCCACTACTCTGATGATCGGTATTATTACCTCATTGTTCTCTGCCATTTTTATTACCCGTTTATTAATAGACTGGTATCTTAAAAAAGGAAATAAATTAACCTTTAATACTTCCATCACTAAAAACTGGTTTAAGAATATCACTATCGATTTCCTGAAAAAGAGAAGAATTGGTTATATGGTATCCGGAACTGTTATTTTAATTGGACTGATTTCATTAATGACCAACGGATTAAACTACGGTGTTGACTTTACAGGAGGTAGAACCTATACTGTAAGATTTGACAAAGCCGTTAGTGCACCAAAAGTTGCTTCAGATCTGAAAGATGTTTTTGGCAGTTTACCTGAAGTAAAAACATTCGGTAATGCCAATCAGTTAAAGATTACAACAAAATATAAAATCGATGACAACGGACTGAACGTTGATGATGATATCCAGCATTTACTTTACAAAGGATTACACGCTTTCCTTCCTGAGAATATTACTTATGATCAGTTTAAAGGAGCCGATAATCAAATGAATGTGGGTATCATGCAATATATCAAGGTTGGACCAACCATTGCCGATGACATCAAACAGGCTGCGATCTGGGCTATTCTGGGTTCATTGATCGTTGTATTCCTGTACATCCTGATGCGATTTAAAAAATGGCAGTACAGTTTGGGTGCTGTAATTGCCGTATTCCACGATGTACTTGTTGTTTTAGCCGTATTCTCATTGCTTTATAAATTCCTTCCATTTGATATGGAGATCGACCAGTCGTTTATTGCAGCGATACTGACCGTGGTAGGTTACTCATTGAACGATACCGTGGTTATCTTTGACAGGATCAGGGAATTTGCTCACAAGCATACAGCTTCATGGCCAATTAATGATATCGTAAACAAGGCCCTCGACAGTACTTTGGGAAGAACCATTAATACCTCGGTAACTACTTTTATCGTACTGCTTGCGATTTTCCTGTTTGGAGGAGATTCCATTAAAGGATTTATGTTTGCACTGATGGTAGGGGTTGTTGTAGGTACTTATTCATCACTGTTCATTGCAACTCCTGTAATGTACGATACCTTAATGAGATCAAAAACAAAGTCGTTAAAATAACAGACTATACTGTTTATAACTTTTTTTACAAAACCTTTTTAGTTTTTAATACTGAAAAGGTTTTGTTTATTTAAAAACACTAAATTTGTAACATTCAACACATTTACTCAAAATGAAAACAGTTCAGCTTCACGATAAACAATTTCAGATATTTATATCAAAAGATATTATTAAGAAGGCTATAGCTAATCTCGCTACACAGGTAATGGAAGATATGGACGATGGGGAAACCCCTGTTTTTATCGGGATTCTAAATGGTTCTTTTATGTTTGTAGCCGATTTTGTAAGAGAATACAAAAAAGACTGTCATTTATCCTTTGTTAAACTTGCCTCCTATCAGGGAACCGGCAGCACCGGAAAGATCAAACAACTTGTAGGGGTTAATGAAGACCTTAAAGGAAAGACCGTAGTAATTCTGGAAGATATTATTGATACAGGGAACACACTTGCTGAGATCTATGAGATCTTCAGAGAACAAGAGGTGAAACAACTTAAGATCGCTACTCTGTTCTTTAAACCCGATATTTTTAAAAAAGATCTTCCTATTGATTATATCGGTATCCCCGTTGAAGACAGATTTATTGTAGGTTACGGACTGGATTATGACGGACTGGGCAGAAATCTACCTGATGTATATCAACTAAAGAAAAACTAAACTCAAACAAATAATACGATGAAAAACATTTTAATCTTCGGCCCTCCCGGCGCAGGTAAAGGCACTCAGGCAACAATCTTAAAAGATATATATGATCTGATTCATATTTCAACAGGAGATATTTTCCGTGAACACATTAAAAATAAAACGGAACTTGGAAAACTGGCACAATCCTATATGGATAAAGGTCACCTTGTACCGGATGATGTGACCATTGAAATGCTGGAACATGAAGTTGAGAAATATCCCAACGCCAACGGGTTTATTCTCGATGGGTTTCCCAGAACTGTTGCACAGGCAAAAGCACTGGATGAATTTATGAAGAAAAGAAATGATAGCATAGACGGACTTGTTTCTATTGTAGTGCCTGAAGATATGCTTGTAAACCGTTTGCTCAACCGTGGATTAACCAGCGAAAGGGTTGATGATCAAAACGAAGATAAAATAAGAAGACGTCTTAGAGAATACCTTAACAAGACAGAAATTGTTAAAGATTATTATCGTAAGCAAAATAAATATTTTGGCGTTAACGGTGTAGGTTCTATTCAGGATATTACTCAAAGATTACGAAATGCAATTGAAATCATGTAAAGAATAAACAATTCTTTCTGTAAATATCTTAACCTCTTAAATCCTTAAAATGACCGAGGGTAATTTTGTTGATTATATAAAGATCTGGGCAGCCTCCGGAAAAGGCGGCAGCGGTTCAGCACATCTTCACAGGGAGAAATATGTTCCAAAAGGAGGACCCGATGGTGGTGACGGAGGTCGTGGCGGTCATGTGATCCTCAGAGGGGATAAGAATATGTGGACCCTCTTTCATTTAAAGTTCAAAAAACATTTTAAGGCGGAACACGGTGGTGCAGGAAGCAAGAACAGAAGTACAGGAAAAGACGGAGAAGATGTATATATTGATGTACCGCTGGGAACTATAGTAAGAGATGGTGAAACTCAGGAGGTCCTTTTCGAGATCACACAGGATAAGGAAGAGATAATCCTGGTTGAAGGAGGAATGGGCGGCAGAGGAAACTGGCATTTCAAAACGGCTACAAATCAAACCCCACGCTATTCTCAACCGGGAATAGACGGTCAGGAAGGCTGGTTCCAGCTCGAATTAAAATTACTGGCTGATGTAGGGCTGGTTGGATTCCCAAATGCAGGTAAATCCACCCTGCTCTCTGTAATCACCTCAGCGAAACCTAAAATTGCCGATTACGCCTTTACTACTCTGAAACCCAACCTGGGAATTGTAAAATACCGCGATTTTCAATCCTTTGTGATTGCAGATATACCGGGGATTATTGAAGGTGCC
>QNYL01000224.1 GCA_003973375.1 Flavobacteriia bacterium | reverse complement strand
AAAGAAGGCACAAAGTACAAGATTAAGAGCTCAGAAATCTGGAAAGATAAGCATGTTACCGCTTGGCATGGCGATAAAATGTCTCTTGAAATAGACTGTCCGCAAGGTATGTTGGGAACTCTTTATGTACAATTTAACGACTGGAATCAAAAAGGAAGAGAAGGGTATCTGATATTTGAAGGAAGAAAGGTGAAACTTGGCAAACACGATGGAGCCAAAGGGAAATGGGTTAAATTTCATGTGATGCGAGAAGACAGCAATGATGGAAAACTGATTCTAAAAACCAAAATGACCCGGGGAGGAAATCTGATGATTTCACAAATAGTGCTTGTAAAAGAATAAGTTTTTGGCAACAAATGAAATTAAGGCGTAAAAATTATTTTACACCTTCTTTTTGATGTAAAAAACGGGTTAGATTTATAGACAGATCCAGCAGAATGATCTTGGCATTACCGTTTCTTTCAATATGATAAATCGCCTCGCTCAGTGCATTGATAATATTCACAATATTGGCACTGTGTACAAAAGGAGCAAATTTATTAATATCAAAATTCTGAGTCTGAGGCTCGTAATACACCAGTTCATCCACCTTGTAGTTCAGAAGCATTGCCTGCCTGAAAAACTGCAAACAGTATTGTAAAAATCTTTTTTGCGTTTCTCTGCCCGAGCGGGAGATCTCATCGCTCCAGCTTACCAGATCCTGGATCACAGCTGCATTTCCTTTAGCTTTAAATGCAGTTCTCACCCAAAATATAAACCAGTTTTCAAAAGCCAGGTCATTTGCATCATTGTGTAACAGATGAACAGCCTTGTTGTAATTTCCATTGGCTCTGTGTGCGATCTTTGCAGCAAGTTTTTCATCAACCTGTTCCCTTTTGATCAGTGCTTTCTTAATTTCTCCTTCGCTAAGCGATTTAAAATTCAGAATCTGACAACGCGACAAAATGGTTTTAATAATCTGTTCTTCATCTTCTGCAATCAGGATCAGGATGGTGTTTTCGGGAGGTTCCTCTATAATTTTCAACAGTTTATTGGCTGCTGCAGTATTTAATTTTTCCGCCATCCAGATGATCATCACTTTAAAACCTCCTTCATAAGGTTTTAAGGATAATTTCTTAACAATATCTTCTGCCTCATCAACGCCTATTTGTCCCTGTTTTTTTTCTATACCCAGATGCTGATACCAATTATACAGACTTCCGTAAGGGGTTTCTTTAACAAATGTTCGCCATTCCTCTAAAAAAAGATTGCTCACAGGATGACTTTTTACTTTTGAATTTGTAGCCACAGGAAATACAAAATGCAGATCGGGATGGATCAGCTTTTCGGCGTTGTGATTACATCTGCTCTTCTCTTCCGAGGAATCTTCATTATAATTCTTACACAAAATATACTGTGCAAAGGCAATGGCCATAGGCAGCGCCCCGCTACCCTGAGGAGCCACAAACAACTGTGCATGAGGTATCCTTCCGTTGGCAACGGTTTTGATGAGATGTTTCTTAATATTTTCCTGTCCGATAATATCTTCAAAAAGCATAGTACAAATAAAGAAAAAACTTATGATATTACAGATAAAAAAACGTGTTTTAACCTTAAATATGGAGGTATGAAGTTAAAAATTATTCTATTTTTGCCAATCTGATCCTTCAAAGAAAAAGAATTAATGGTTATTATTACTTTACAACGAAAAAAATGTATCGGTTGTAATTATTGCGTGGAACTGGCTCCGGAACAATTTCAGATGTCGAAAAAAGACGGAAAATCTGTATTGATCCATTCGCAGGAGCGAAAAGGCTTCCATACTTTAAAATCGCCCGATGACAATATCTATGAGGATAGTGTAAAAGCCAAGGAGGCTTGCCCCGCAAAAATCATCAGTGTAAAGATTAAATAAACAACCCGGCAGATAATTTCTCAATATTGAGTATATTTACCTGCCTGAAAAATGAATGTGAATTTTATATCGATCTATCGATCTTAAATAAAGAATAATTTATGAGCTGTACTACTTGCTCTTCAACTATAAATGGAATACCCAAAGGATGCGGAAACAATGGTGAATGCTCCTCTGGAAACTGTGGAAAACTTACTGTTTTCGACTGGCTGGCCAATATGGAATTACCTCAGGGTCAGGAAAAATTTGATGTGGTTGAAATCCGTTTTAAGAACGGAAGAAAGAATTTTTACCGGAATACCAAAAAATTACCGCTTTGTATGGGCGATATTGTTGCTGTGGAAACCTCTCCCGGCCATGACATTGGTACCGTTTCGCTTACCGGCGAACTTGTAAAAGTTCAGATGCGTAAAAAAAATGTATTGGTTGATGCACCCGATCTGCCTCAGATCTACAGGAAAGCCTCACAAAAAGATATCGATGTATGGAAAGCTGCCAGAGATAAAGAAGCAGAAGTACAAAGAAAATCAAGACTGATCATCAGTCGTCTCGGGCTCAAGATGAAATTATCTGACGTAGAGTTTCAGGGAGACGGCAATAAAGCAATTTTTTATTATACTGCTGATGAAAGGGTGGATTTCAGACAATTGATACGTGAACTTGCCGGAACTTTCAGTATTCGTGTTGAAATGAAACAGGTTGGTCTTCGTCAGGAAGCTTCCCGCCTGGGCGGAATAGGTTCCTGTGGAAGGGAATTATGCTGTTCTACCTGGCTCACCGATTTCAGATCGGTAAGTACAACTGCAGCGCGCTACCAGCAATTATCACTTAATCCGCTAAAACTTGCCGGGCAATGCGGTAAGTTAAAATGCTGCCTGAACTACGAACTCGATTCGTATATGGATGCTTTAAAGAAATTCCCTAACCAGTACACCACACTTAAAACCGCAAAGGGAATCGCCATCTTCCAGAAAATGGATATTTTTAAAGGGCTTATCTGGTATGCCTATAAAGACAGCCCCGTTCAATGGCACAGGCTTACGGTGGAACAGACCAATGAGATTATTGCCATGAACAAGGAGAATAAAAAACCGGATAATCTGGAGGATTATTCCCTTGAACTCGAACTGGGAGATGACAGTATAATAAAGACTGAAGATCTGATCGAACAGAACAGCCTTTCCCGCTTTGACAAGCCTAAAAAGAGAAAGAAAAGAAGAAAGAACCGTAAATCCCGAAACAGAAATAATAACACCCAAAACAGAGCAAAAAAATAATTTTATGAATGCTGTAAGATATTTAAAATCAGTTTCAAAACTCCTTTTGGTATTGTTTGCCGCTGCAGGTTTGAATTCCTGTTCAAAGAATGCAGTGTTTCAGGAATATAAAAATATAGATGATGCTCTTTGGAATAAGGATTCTATCATCAGCTTTAGTTTTGATTCGACTGATACGATCTCAAAGAATAACATCTATATCAACATCAGGAACAATATGGATTACGAATTCAGTAATTTATTTTTAATTGTAGGAATCCAGTTTCCTGATAATTACCATATCGTTGATACTCTGGAATACGAAATGACCGATAAGAACGGAAGATTTCTCGGAACCGGGATCTCAGATATAAAAGAAAATAAACTCGAATATAAAACCAATGTTACCTTTCCAAAGAGCGGAAAATACACCATAGACATCCAACAGGCTATGCGTAAGAATCAAAATGTGGAAGGGATAATCAACCTGAACGGGATTACCGATGTTGGTGTAGAAATTGAAAAAACAAACTGATTATGGCCGCAGAAAAAAAGAAAAAAACTCCGGTTTCAAAATTTACCAAATGGATCTGGTATACATTCTTTGGTGGAATAGTTTTCCTGATCTTAATATTCTTACTGGCCTCTTTTGGCTTTTTCGGGAAACTTCCAACTTTTGAAGAACTTGAAAACCCGGAAAGTAATCTGGCTACAGAGGTGATCTCCTCTGATGGAAAAACCCTGGGAAAATACTACCGTGAAAACCGTACTCCCGTTAAATTTAAAGATCTTCCCGACAATCTGATCAAAGCACTGGTTGCCACCGAAGATGAAAGATATTACGAACATTCCGGTATAGACGGGCGCGGACTTTTAAGAGCCGTTGCTAAATTTGGACAAGGTGGAGGTGCCAGTACCATTACTCAGCAACTCTCAAAAATGCTGTTTACAAAAAAAGCTTCCGGAAATATCTTTAAACGACTCATTCAAAAGGTCAAAGAATGGATCATTTCCATACGGCTGGAAAGACAGTACACCAAAAATGAAATACTTACCATGTATTTCAATAAATATGATTTCGGGCATAATGCTGTGGGAATCCGTTCGGCAGCGAGGATACATTTCGGCAAGGAACCTAAAGATCTTAGCATTGAGGAATCTGCTATGCTGGTAGGAATGCTTAAAAATTCCTCTCTTTACAATCCGGTAAGGCGACCTGAACTGGTTAAAGAAAGAAGGAATGTGGTATTTAAACAAATGGAGCGCAATGAATTTATTACTGAAGCCGAAAAAGATTCTCTTCAGCAATTGCCTCTACATCTCGATATGCACCTGGAAGGGCACAGCGACGGAATTGCTACTTATTTCAGAGAATATGTAAGAGATTTTATGAAATCGTGGATCAAAAAGAACCCAAAACCCGATGGTTCTCAGTACAATATTTACCGTGACGGTTTAAAAATCTTTGTCACCATCGATTCAAGAATGCAAAAATACGCCGAAGAAGCTGTGGATGAACACATGAGAAATCTGCAAAACATCTTCTTTAAGGTACAGAAAAAAAATAAAACTGCTCCTTTTTATGATATTGAAGAAGATCAGGTGGCGAGAACTATGAAACTCGCTATGAAGAGGAGTAACCGCTGGAAAAAAATGAAACGCAAAGGCAAATCGGAAGATGAAATCATCGCTTCCTTTAAAAAAGAAAGACCTATGCGGGTCTTTTCCTGGAAAGGAGAGATCGATACCGTTATGACTCCTTATGATTCTATCCGTTACTACAAATATTTCCTTCAGGCAGGAATGATGTCGCTCGAAGTGGAAACAGGACATGTTAAAGCCTGGGTTGGTGGAATTAATTATAAACATTTTCAGTACGACCATGTAAAACAGGGAAAACGTCAGGTAGGATCTACCTTTAAACCTTTTGTTTACGCTACGGCTATCAACCAGTTGCATTTGTCTCCCTGCGATGAATTTCCAAATACGCCCTATACCATTCCTGCAGGAAAATATGATCTGGCAGAGGACTGGACCCCTAAAAATGCCAGCAACAAATACGGAGGGATGAAAACTTTAAAAGATGCTCTGGCAAATTCTGTAAATGTGATCACCGCCAATCTTATCGATCAGGTTGGCCCGCTCAACGTTGTAAAACTGGCCCACAATCTTGGAATTACATCCGATATACCTGCCGTTCCTTCCATTGCACTTGGAACCATCGACCTGAGCTTATTCGAAATGCTGGCTGCCCTGAATACTTTTGCCAACAAAGGCATGTACATCAAACCGATGATGATTCTGAGAATTGAAGATAAAAATGGTACGGTTCTCGAAGAATTCTCACCCGAAACCAAAGAAGTTCTCAGTGAAGAGATTGCTTATGTTGCTATCAATTTAATGGAAGGAGTAACACGTTCAGGTTCCGGTATAAGATTGAGAACCACCGGGGGAAGATACCCTGACGGTGTTGCTACAGGTTATCCTTATAAATTTAAAAATCCTATTGCCGGTAAAACCGGAACTACACAAAATCAGTCGGATGGCTGGTTTATGGGAATGGTTCCGAATCTGGCCTCAGGCGTATGGGTGGGTGGTGAAGACCGTTCAGTTCACTTCCCTGATTTGGGGCACGGACAAGGTGCTTCTATGGCACTTCCCATATGGGCTTTATATATGCAAAAATGTTATGCCGACAAATCGCTTGATATTAGTACGGCTGAATTTGAAAAACCCAGAAACCTGAGTATTGAAATTGATTGCAAAGAAAAAGAAAAAGAAAAAGAGAAAAAAGACGAAAAGAAAGAAGAAGAATTAGATTTTTAAAATGTCGTTAAAAATTTCATGGGTTCCCACTCAAAAGATCATCGAAAGAAGCAACATCCACCAGATGATGCAAAAGAATGGTTTTGACTCTTATATGGAATTCCGGAAATGGTCTGCTGATCAGAAAGAAAATTTCTGGTCGCAAACTGTTGATAATCTCAATATCTTTTTTAATAAAAAATACGAATCTGTTTTAGATATTTCCAAAGGCGTTGAACAGCCCGAATGGCTTAAAGGAGCCCGTTTTAATATTGTCGATTCCTGTTTTCAGAACCATGACAAAAATATTGCTGTAATTTTTCAGGAGGAAAATGGCAAACTTCAAAAAGTTAGTCAGAAAGAACTTAAGAATCTTGTAAACCAAATTGCAAACGGATTAAGGAACTTAAATATCGAAGAGGGTGATCTTATAGCTATTGATATGCCGATGAACCT
>QNYL01000177.1 GCA_003973375.1 Flavobacteriia bacterium | reverse complement strand
TTCGTCAGCAAGGCGAGCCTGCCTTTGCCGGCCAGGCAGGTTAAGTGCTCATAAACAAAGTTTACTGCGGGTTAATTTTTTTTCGGGCGTCGAATTTGAACAAATAATCGGCTTTTGCATCGGTCTTAGATCTTTTTCATCTGCTGCTTCACCATCTGAATCTGCTCTTTCAGCATACCGTGTTTATCCAGTTTTTTAGCTTCCGCGATCAGATTTGTTGCTTCTCTTTTACGGCGCTTGGTCATGGCAATACCCGCAAGCTGTAATTTAGCCATGGCTTTATCATGATCCATTGAGAGTCCTAACTGAAGAGCTTTCTTGAAGTGTTTTTCAGCCTGTGTAAGATTGGTTTGAGATAAGGTAATCCCTCTTAAAAAATTGTAATAACCCTCCTGTTTTTTTACCAGTGCTGAAGAAGGATTTTTGATCTTATCCAGCAATCTTGCAGTGCCTTCCATATCCTGTTTTCTCAGTTTTAGAAAAGACAACAACAGGATTTCATTTTTAAAATAAAAGAAAATGAATAATCCGGCCAGTAATAAGATCGATATACCATTCCAGATATGCCCTTTAACAAATTCGAAAACAGCCCATACGATGATGAGTCCGGCAATTACAAGTTTTATATTTTTATTGTACATTTTTTACTTATTTAAGTGGATTGCAAATTTACATTTATTTGTTGTTTCCGTCAAATGTATTTTTGAATTACTGTTGTCCGATAAACTTTAATATGTAAATCACTGATAACCAATTTTCGCCTCTTATCCTAAAGGATGAATTGATTATCAATGATTTACTTCCTTTAGGACAGGAGGTAAAGAAATCTTTGATGAGCAATTCATCCGATTAAAAAAGTAAGTTAAAGTTTTTTTAAAGTCCAATTACCCTTTAATTGCATAGATTTTAAGACGTGTTTAATGGTTTTATCGGACAACAATGTTTTTGAATAAAGATTTTCGTAAAAAATAACACGGGTTCTCATTCCATTTCTAAAAAAAACTTTATTTTTGATAAGATTTAATTCTGACCATGATGCAACAACCCACTGCACACAACATCTTCCAGAATATCAAATGCCCTATGCGATAGACATCTGTCTCTCTCATATTCCAGGCAAGCCATACAACAATTCAACTTTTCAATTTTAACCAAAAATCATATTTTATGAAATTACCCTATGCAGAACCCTATAAGATCAAAATGGTGGAATCCATCAAAAGATCAACGCCTCAACAAAGAAAACAATGGATCAAGGAAGCGCATTATAACCTTTTCAATTTATCTTCCGATAAGGTTTATATCGACCTGCTAACCGACTCCGGAACAGGTGCTATGAGCGATAAACAATGGGGCGCGCTAATGGAAGGCGATGAAAGTTATGCCGGATCACAGTCTTTTCTGAAATTAAAGGAGACCGTTCAAAAAATTACCGGTTTTAAATATTTCCTGCCCACACATCAGGGAAGAGCTGCTGAAAATGTACTGTTCTCCGTTTTGGTTAAAGAAGGAGATATCGTTCCTGGAAATTCTCATTTCGATACTACAAAAGGACATATAGAATTCAGAAAGGCCACAGCTGTTGACTGTACCATTGATGAAGCTTTTGATACCGAAAATATGCATCCTTTTAAAGGGAATGTAGATCTGAAAAAACTACAAAAGGTCTTTGATGAAAACCCTGTTGAAAAAATTCCTTTTGTCATCATAACCATAACCAACAACAGTTCGGGAGGTCAGCCCGTTTCTATGGAAAATGTAAAGGCCGTATCTAAAATATGTAAAAAATACAAAGTACCTCTGCTTTTTGACTCTGCCCGTTTTGCTGAAAATGCTTATTTCGTAAAAATGCGCGAAAAAGGTTATCAGAAAAAAACCATCAAAGAGATTGCTAAAAAAATGTTCTCGTATGGCGATGGTATGACCATGAGCTCAAAAAAGGACGGTCTTGTCAATATGGGAGGTTTTATTGCCCTAAATGATGAAGAAATCTTTAAAAAGGCTACTGTTTTTAATATCATGTATGAAGGTTTTATCACCTATGGCGGAATGAGTGGAAGAGACATGGCGGCACTTGCCGTGGGCCTTGATGAAGCTACCGAATTTGATTATCTGGAAAGCAGAATAAAACAGGTTACTTATCTGGGAAATAAACTTATTGAATACAATGTTCCGGTACAACATCCTATTGGCGGGCATGCTATCTTTATCGATGCCAATAAATTTGTTCCTACCATCCCCAGAGATGAATACCGTGCTCAGGCACTGGCTATTGAGCTGTATATTGTTGGCGGCATAAGAGGGGTTGAGATCGGCACCGTACTTGCCGACCGGGATCCTTTTACAAGAAAGAACCGGTATCCGGAACTGGAACTGGTAAGGCTGGCCATACCGCGCAGAACCTATACCCATAACCATATGGAATATATCGCAGCGGTTTTAAAGAATATTTATGATTCCAGAGCCGAAGCGAAATCAGGATACAGAATTATAGATGAAGCGCCTATCATGCGACATTTCACTGTAAAATTTGAAAAGATATAATCAATTTAAAGCTTACAATTGATCTTATTACCCACTCTTTTTGACCGGTCTCTCTAGAAATTGATCAAGATTGTAGTGGGTTTGTCTTTTTTAAGTTTTACCGTTCCGGATATCTTTGATTGTAAAGGATACTGATTTCCTTTCTCATCGGTAATTGATCCGGGATTATTTCTAAAGAACAACCGGATCTCCTGATCAATTCCTATAAAGGAGATCCAACAGAAGTATTATTATTGTGAGATTTCTTTTATAGTTTATAAACTATATTATTTCTTTATCCTGATATCATCAAAATTCATGTTTTGTAACCAGATCTTATCAAACTTACCTGAATCTGAACTCTGTAATTCCAGATCTACATTTATACACCGCTCAAAATAGAATGAAGGCCTGCCTCCTTTTTTATCTTTAAAGGTATTGGTTTGAACGATCTTGTTATTTTTAAAAATCAGACCGTTAGTACTCTTTGCTCTTAGGATGGGTGTATCAAAGGTCTCGAAGATATTATCTTCTATAACAATATGCTCATGAACATAATAACCCGGAATTATCTTATGATTTTCAGGCCAGATATTAATAATATAATTATTAGGAGCATTATTATAAGCACAATCGACAAAACGGTTTCCTTTAATCGTAACATCCCGTACCGGACCCGATTCATACCAGCTTGAGGCATCATCTGCAATCAGGATGGCATGCATTCCGGTTCTGAAAAAGGTATTGTTCTCAATAACAGCTTTTCGGCGGGTGGTTAAAAGAACTCCTCTGGTATTGGTGCCGGAAAAGTAATTGTTCTTAATGATCACTGATGGAATCCAGGTAATATTCTCAACCACATCACCTGTTTCAAAACCTTCAGGAACTGAAGAGGTTAATGTGATGTACAACTCTCTGTTATTTAACTTTTTAACTTTCTTCACTATTGTTCTACCATAGATCTTTAGGCTTTTATGATGAACAAAGTCCAACGTATCTCCTTTAAAGAAAGCCTGCAATCCATAGGTCTGACCATGCATAAAACGCAGCTTTATCTTATGATCATTGATTTTTTCAGTTATTTTTAAATGTGTTCCGTGAATATTTATCGCATCATCATGTCCGCCTGCCGTTTCACAATTCTCAATGATAATCTGCCCCTTACATCCTGAAAAATGAAAACAATCGGCAAAAGCAGCAATTTTTCTTCCGGTTTCCTTTCTCGGTTTAACAAGTACCTTATCCAGAGTAACATTTTCATTAAACTGGTTGATGATTCCCATCCCGTGCATATAGTGCATTTTTACATTCTGCAATACTACATTTTTGCTGTAAGCGATAAAAGCACCCACCTGATCCCTGATTGGATCTCTAACCGTTAATACATCCCCTTCCTTATAATTTGTATTAGAAAAATCGCCTTTAAATCTAACTTTAAATGGAGCTATCTCAGTAGCCTTACTCCTTAGCAAAGGTGTAAATTTACTGTAATAAAAAGCTGATAATTTAGGGTCTATCAGGATTGCATGAGTATGTTTCATCACCCAGCCTTCACCGTAGAATTCAATTTTCCCGTTTACGATCCTGTAAGTAGAGGAAGGATTGATCTTCGCAATAATTTCATCTCCGGAGATCTTTTCAAAAGTAAGTTCCGACATGGTGGGCCGGAAATAATCAAAAGCTAAATTCTGCATTTTAACATTCTCACAATGATCAATAGCAAAATCAATCATCTTACCATGCATCATAAAAAGTGCATCATTCCCTTCAATAGTAAGATTTTTTACATTCTCAAACAATAAACCAATGGTTTTTACCTTTGAAGGACATTCTTTTTCGGTAGAAGTATTACTGATAAAATATTCTCTTTCCGGAGCATGTTCAGGCCAGAGATCATAGTTCCCTTTTTGAAAAACCAGCTTAAGATTAGAAAATTTTGGATTTTTCTTAAACATCTCTTTTAGCAGAGGAGCCATATCTTTTCCTGTATCGGGAATAATACCATAATCAGCGGCTCTAATGATTTTTAATTTTACAGGTTGATACTGTGCATTAATTACAAAGGTCATAAGGAAAAAAACGAGGAAAGAATATATTTTTTTTAGCATCTTTTGGGTATTAGTGAATATGATTTATTTAATAGAGTAAAAATAATCAATTACCTTATATATTAGGTATTTAAGTTGTAAAAAAAGGTATTTGGAACGAAAAACAAGATCTTTATTAAGTAAGAATCATACTTTCTAAGAAAGTGGCCTTGAAAAACCCAAAAAAGATTCAATAACGAAGCTGATTAAAATTTTGATATTTTTGAAAGACCTGATAAGTTATAAAACCTATCAGGTATGAGATTAGGCAAAACTGATATAAGATTGCCACTTGCTATACAGGTTTTGTTACTAATCGGTGTTAAGTTTTCATAGCTTATGATAAGCTTTCTCTGAAACTCAGTGTCTTCCCCGCCTACCACAGTGAAAAGGCGGGCAGGTTTGCGGTTCTTAGTGATACAGCTATTGCTCAAAGAAGCGCAAAGTGTCACAAAGATAAAATAAGAATCATCGTAAGCAGTTAGCATTATTGCTTTTCAGTACACTGATTAGTTCCCAGATTTTTTATTAAAAGAAATGAATTTTCAAGAATCTCTTATTTTTTTGGCCAGATTGTAATTTTGTATTCTTTTGTTTTACCCTCTGGGTTGTAGACCTGTAAAACTCTTGATTTATAATCCAAGAAGGTTTTCCAAGTGTTTTCTTTCCCGTCTATTTTCAGATCCCAACCTTTTGGATAGTGATGTTTCGGAATATAAATCTCCGTAGGGGCGTCTATTTTTGGATCAACCTTAAAATCAAGCCAGAATTCTTTGGTTTTATTATCAAAACCATAACTTACCGGATGCCCTGCCACACATTTAGGATAAGGGCGTACCACCAGATGTCTGGCCTCGATATTCGAATTATCATCGTTAAACGGCGACCAGCTATCATTTTTCATATAAGCCCAGTAAGCCCAGCCGCTTGTTGTTTTATCAAACATCGTTAAAACATCATCCATAAATTTAGGCGAATCTGACCGGGTTTGATTTACCCCGAATTCTCCAACAAGCAAGGGAGCCTTTTGTTTTTTTATAAAATGATTTTGGCTTGCACCCCACTTATTGATAAATACCGGAAATCCGATATATTGATCGTAAGTATCGTAATCAATAGTATAAAAATGCGGAAAATATACCAGACGCGGTTCTCCGGGTCCGGGATCTTTTAAGACTTCCAGATCTGTTCTTAATCCCTGATTTACACCCAAAGCCGTTGGTTCAAAAAAGATCCATTTGTCTTTATCAACCTTTCTGATGGCAGGAATTAACTTCTCATAAAAAGGCTGTAGATAGCGCTCTTCAAAAGAAAAAATTTCTTTAGTGACCATCGTAGGTTCATTGTACAGATCATAACCGATCACAGCCGGATGATCTTTAAACTGTTTTACCAATTCTACATAAGCCTTGATAAAATGATCCTGTAGATAGCCATGCCCACGTGATGGATCCCAGAAATTATTTATCGAAGCGATCACCGCAGGCTGCCGGTAATTCAACTCCCATGGCGTCTGCATTTCAAAAGGTTCTCCATCATCAATAATTGCCCAGTCAGGAGCTCCGTCTCCTCCGTAACGCAAAGCGTAAAGATCCTGATGCATATCAAGCACTACCTTTAAACCCAGTTCCTCGCACCAGTCAAGACGCTCTTTGATTCTTTTAAAATATTCTTGATCGTATTCTCCTTTTACCGGTTCTATTCCATCCCATAATACCAGATAACGCACAAAATTAAATCCCCATTTTTCGGAAAGATCTGCATAATCCTGTTTTTTTGGCCAGCCTACCCGCAGAGAATCTCCCTTGGCATCAGCATTTACATTTACTCCGTGTAAAATTAGTGATCGCCCTTCTTTATCCTTAATAAAGACTC
>QNYL01000039.1 GCA_003973375.1 Flavobacteriia bacterium | reverse complement strand
CAATAGCTTGAATATCAATTAAATGTAAGTATTTTTTTCTTAATTCCGGGTATTCTTAAAATTTTTAATCTGAATAAGTAATTATATCATTAAATTTGCGACAGATAAAGTAAAAAATTTATGATTGATGCCATTATTCAAAATCTGCGGAGAGGAGTAAAACTACTGAATGCTATAGAAGACAAGGTTTACAGTGATAAATCTGTGGTACCTTATTATTCAAGTATCGGGGGACATATGCGGCATATCCTGGATATTTTCGATTGTGCTTTTGAAGGAATTGATTCGGGAAAGATCGATTTAACCAAAAGAAAACGCAATTCTCTTGCTGAAGAAAAGGTAGACTTTGGGTTACAGTATTTTTATACGATTATTGAAAAACTGGAGGCGCTCAAAGGGGAGGATCTTAGTTTTAAGGTAGAGGTAAAAGATGATCTCGGAATGGGGATAGTTAATGCACCATATACCATGGCCTCTTTACTGATTCAGGCTCATAGTCATGCCATACATCATTTTGCGAGTCTGGGTTATGTTATCTCGCAACTTGGGGTGGAACTACCCGATAAAGATTTTGGTTACAATCCTACAACGCCCAGAAATAAAGCTATGGAAGCATAGAATTGTTAAAAATCAGCTTTATTTAATCTTTTCAACTTTTTGGAATAAGCTCTTAACCATAACATATTCTTAAGATATGGGATCATTTTCGGTGTTTTGATATCCGGCATTTTCATATTCTTTCTTGCGATCTTATCCAGTATTTCCCAGTGTTTTTTTATAGAAATAACTGCATTCCGGTAGGAAGCTTTTTTATGGGAGGCATCGTAAATATGGGTAGGTTCTGAAATAATTCCGTTTACCTCAAGGATCTTGAAGTTCTTAACTTTTAAAAGATCTTCCATGTTTTTGTATTTCAGATCAATACGCCCGTAATACCAACCGTCTATCTGAAGTGCTATTTTATCTGTAAATTCTTCTAATTCTCTGTTGATCAGATGTTCTCCATTTATAAATTCTGTTCCTTTTGAATGGTTTCCGATAACGGACAAAGTGATCTTTTCATTTTTTGGGATTATCTTTTTAAGATTCTTTTTATGAATGATTCTAAAAAGATCGTAATATAAAAAAGCACGCTTGTCATTTTGCATCAGCTCCTTCAAAGTATCTTTACCATTGCCTTTCAGCACCAGGAATTTTTTAATAGTAACAGAAGTGATCTTTCCTGATCTTTTATTCGGCAGGCGGTGATAAAATATGCCCAGTTCCTTTTGATAAGGGACAAACTCCTGTATAATGATGTTTTCATCAAAATTTTCCGTATAGGATCTGAGCTTTTGTTTGCTGTCAATTTTTTTTACCAGATAACCCCTGAAGCCAATGTCGGGCTTGGCGATCAATGGAAATTCAATTCCTTTTTCTTCCAGTTGTTGTAAAAGTAATTTGAAGGAATCTCCTTTTTTAAAGAGTATACTTTTCGGACGGAAAGCTTCGGGGATCTTTAAAAGCGTTTCGTACTTCGATTCGGTTCCGTTACCGGAATAAAGAATGCCCGGATTTGTATTCAGATAATACAAGAGTTTCCCTTTACTGAGAATTTTAAATCCGAAATAGGGGATAAGCGGGATATAGAACATCAGGGTTGGCCAGTGTTCCCATTGGGTAAACTTGATAAAAGTCTTGTTCTTTATCATCAACTTTCTTTTGTAAAACTGATCTGAAAAGATTTTTCAAATCATGATTTTACCTTTTGGTCGGTTTTTTTTAATTTCATTACTCTGTTTTCAGTAAAAATTATAAAAACATCTCCCAAAACGAATTTACTTATAATCTTTGAAAAAGAAAACTCCGGAATCTTAGTAAAAAAACCGGAGTTTGAATGAATTCAGACTTGTTTATTTATGCCAAAGCCTTATCCAGATTCTCTTTTAAAGCATCCAGAAATTCTTCAGTATTTAAATAGTCATCTTTGGTCATCTTGTCTTTTTTGATCAGTAAGGCAAGATCCTTTGTCATTTTACCGCTTTCAACCGTATCAATACAAACTTTTTCCAAAGTATGTGCAAAATTGATCAGTTCCTGATTTTCGTCCAGTTTACCACGGTGTTCCAGACCACGGGTCCATGCGAAGATGGAAGCGATTGGATTGGTAGAGGTTTCTTTTCCCTGCTGATGCTGGCGATAGTGACGAGTTACAGTACCGTGTGCAGCTTCTGCTTCGAGAGTTTTTCCGTCAGGAGTAACCAATACAGAGGTCATTAATCCTAAAGAACCAAATCCCTGTGCAACAGTATCAGACTGTACATCACCATCATAATTTTTACAGGCCCAAACAAATCCGCCATTCCATTTCATGGCTGCAGCAACCATATCATCGATCAGACGGTGCTCGTAAGTAATACCGGCTTCTTCAAATTTATCTTTAAATTCATTTTCATAAACTTCCTGGAAGATATCTTTAAATCTTCCGTCATAAGCTTTTAAAATGGTATTTTTTGTACTCATGTACAATGGCCATCTTTTTTTCAATGCCTGATTAAAACTTGAACGGGCAAAACCGTAAATAGAGGAATCGATGTTGTACATAGCCATAGCCACACCGTCTCCGTCAAAATTATATACTTCGTGAACTTCAGGTTCTCCGTTTTCAGGAGTAAATGTTAAAGTGAGTTTGCCTTTTCCTTTGGTAGTAAAATCTGTTGCTTTGTACTGGTCACCAAAGGCATGTCTGCCGATACAGATAGGTTTGGTCCACCCCTGAACATATCTCGGTACATTTTTCATGATGATTGGCTCTCTGAAGATGGTACCTCCAATAATATTTCTTAAAGTTCCGTTAGGAGAACGCCACATTTTTTTTAAGCCGAATTCTTCAACCCGTGCCTCATCAGGAGTAATGGTGGCACATTTGATCCCTACATGATATTTTTTAATAGCTTCTGCTGCATCTACCGTAACCTGATCATCGGTTTCATCGCGGTATTCTACGCTGAGATCATAGTATTTTATGTCTAAATCGAGGTAGGGTAAGATCAGTTGCTCTTTGATGAATTTCCATATAATTCTGGTCATTTCATCTCCGTCGAGTTCTACAACGGGGTTTTGTACTTTTATTTTTGACATTGTATTAAATTTTAAGAGTTGTGCAAATATATAAAATGAAGTTGATGTTAGAACTGATAAATTTCATAAAATAAATAGAAAAAAACCATAGAAGAAATACTCCTATGGTTTTTTAAATTAAGCTTGCACAACATAGAGAAAATATCGTCATGCTAATCGGTTACTTCTTGACCTTTAACCGACATAATTTTTAATTAACTGTTTCATTAATTTCAACTGGTGCGCTAAACACTTGTGGTTTGAAATATTTATGATACAGAACTTTATGATTAAAAATTGATGACTATTGAAAATAGTAACTTCCTGATCATAACAATAACGGGGAATGTTGCTAAATACAATTAAATCATATAGGCAAAATTAAGTTTTGAATTTGAGAATATTGTGTTTGAAATAGATTAAATTTATAAACAGTTAATTAACAGGTGTTTTTAACAATTGTTTATATCTTAGGATGTCTGTAAAAAACAATAGCCATAATAAATTTTGCAATTTATCATGGCTATTTGTCGAAACATTTAATGGCGATTTTTACTGTTAACCGTAATTGTCACTTTCGCAACGCATCACTATTTATGTTTCAAATACTCTTTTCCATTTAAAGCGAATCTCTACAACCGAAGTTATAAATCTTCGTTCCAATGTCCGGAGTACCACATTTTAAATTTCTTATCTTTCTAATTATTCATGCTAAATACTCAGTAGTATAATTGAAATTTAAAATGCTATTTCAGCTGAACTTGTTTAGAATTCTTCGATTCTTAGTTTTCCTGTACGCTTTAATTTCGATCTAAACCAATTTTATTTTGTACAAGAAGGTCTAACAATCTCTTTGAATTCTTCAACAAATATAGCACGATATTTCATTTTTGCAAAAAAAACAACCTTTTACTTACGAACAAGATATTAAAGAGGCTTTTCAACAATTGTTAATAACTAAAGAACCCGTTTGCTTGCAAACGGGTTCTTTAAATTTTATAAACAGATAAAAATTATCTTCTTCTTTCCTTGATCTGAGCTTTCTTACCGGTAAGGTTTCTGTAATAAAAAATTCGGGCTCTTCTAACTTTACCGTGTTTGTTTACCTCAATTTTTTTAATAGCTGGCAGATTTACAGGGAAAATACGTTCAACACCTATTGTTCCTGACATCTTTCTGATAGTAAAGGTTTCTGTTCTTCCGGCGCCTCTTCTTTGGATTACAATTCCTCTAAAGAACTGAGTACGGGTTTTTTTACCTTCTTTAATTTCGTAATAAACAGTAATGGTATCTCCGGCAGCAAATTCCGGGAAATCATTTTTGTTTACAAATTCATCTTGTACAAATTTTACTAGATCTTCCATTTTATTGGTTTAATAATGCTTAATCATAAATCAACATTCACGATTTTCGTCAGAGGTTAATTTTGAGTTCGCAAATCTATAAAAAAATATTCAATCTAAAAACATGATTCTTTAAAAAAACAGGAATAAATTATCTGGTTAAAATGCTTTAAAACTGAAGATTAGCATAGAGGCCGAATTGATTATTCTGATATGTCGGGCTGATTATTAAACTGTGGCACTTTTTATCCTTAAAAGGATTCCAGTTCTTTAAGGGTTCAAGCCTGTAAACCAGATCGGTTACAAGGATTCCTATCCCGGCCCCAACCAGAACATCCGATACCCAGTGTTTGTTGTTTAAAACCCGGAGTACTCCTGTAGTAGTTGCAAAAATAAAACCGCTGTAGGCCAGTATCGGACTGCTATCAATAAATTCATGATGTAATACTGTGGCCATTACAAATGCATTTGAGGTGTGGCCGGAAGGAAAACTATAGGATTCTCCGTTAGGCCTTTCTTCGTCTGTCAGGTGTTTCAAACTGAAAGTGATCAGGTTGTTTGCAATTCCGGCAATAGCGAGATATTTTGTCTGGGTAAAAGCATCATTTTTGCTTTTTACCTTTAGCAGATCTGCCGTGTACATGCTAATTGTGGGTACAAACATCAAATAATTTTCAGCATTGGTATGGAAATTATCAAGTGAGTTCTGAATATTTTCCTGAATATTTTCCTTGCCGATAGAACCGGAAGCATAATTGATAACCAGTCCGGTGCCGATCATGGTTAAAGGAACAGCAGATCTTTTTAAAAAAGAATCATTTTTAGCAGGATTTAGCTTTGGAATGGTATCGTTTTGGGCAAACAATAGGTTTTGACCATTGATAAAAAGAAATATAATAAACAGAAGTCTTTTCATCAGTTATCTTCTTTTTTAAGGAGATCCGGTCTGATCTCAGAGGTTCTTTTTACCGCTTGTTCATATCGCCAGTCGTCAATCTTTTTAAAATTTCCTGAAAGCAGGATATCGGGTACCTTCATACCCTGGTAATCAGAAGGGCGTGTATAGACCGGGGGAGCCAGTAAATTATCCTGAAAGGAATCGGTCAGGGCAGAGGTCTCATCCCCTAAAACACCCGGGATCAGTCTGATCACGGCATCGCAAAGAACGGCTGCTGCAAGTTCGCCTCCAGAGAGAACATAATCTCCAATTGAAATTTCTCTGGTAATAAATTTGTCCCTTACCCTTTGATCCACCCCTTTGTAATGCCCTGTAAGTATGATGATATTCTCTGCTGAGGACAATTGATTTGCCATCGACTGATCCAGCGTGGGAGCATCGGGAGTCATGTAAATGATCTCATCATAGCTTCTTTGCGATTGCAATTCGGAAATACACTTGTCAACAGGTTCGATCATCAATACCATTCCGGCGCCACCGCCAAACTGATAATCATCTATTTTACCGTATTTATTAACGGCATATTTTCTCAGGTCGTGAAAATGAACTTCTACCAGATTTTTGTCAACAGCTCTTTTTATGATAGAGTATTCAAACGGACTTTTGATCAGTTCGGGATGAACGGCAATAATATCTATTTGCATAAGGCAAAAGTAAAGTTTAAATTTTAAAAGAAAAATATTAATTGAGCCTTCCTTTAGCAGAAGGTGAGTAAACAGCCTTGATCATTCTGTCATTTCCGAAAATATCCTTTCTTAGTTCTATGTTATTATATCCCTTGTTTTTAAGCATTTTTATGATATTTTCTGCCTCATACTGATTGATCTCAAAGAATAATTCCCCGCTGGGGATTAAATGATATTTAGCGAAACCGGCAATTTTTCTGTAAAAGAGCAAAGGGTCTTCATCTTTAACAAATAATGCGAGTTCCGGTTCAAAATTCAGGACATTGTTTTTCATTTTTTCCTTTTCCAGCTCTCTTACATAAGGAGGATTGCTTACGATCACATTAAATTTCTCCTCAATATTATTTGTGGTCAGAATATCAGCTTTTATAAAATGTATGTCAGCCTGATTCATTTTTGCATTTTTTTTGGCAGTCCGGATCGCATTTTCTGATACATCCAGAGCCCAAACCTTTGCATTAGGTAGATTTTTAGCCAGAGATACGGCAATACAACCACTCCCGGTTCCGATATCCAGAATTTTAGGTT
>QNYL01000076.1 GCA_003973375.1 Flavobacteriia bacterium | reverse complement strand
AACCCCACTCACTTTAACCTGTCCAAACAGATTGGTAAGATGAAGAATTAATATAAAAAAAATCAGTATTCTTTTAGTCATAGAAAAATGAAAAATCCTTTCCGCCAGAAAGGAATTTAATTGCAAATTTATTGTTTTTGTTTAAAAAAGTTACTTAATAAGATATTGTTTTACTTTTTTAAATAATTTTCACACCTGTAAACGTAAAATTTTCTCATTGCCTTTCCTCTGTTGTTTTTAATAATGATAGGATCAAGTTGTTCTACTTTTTCAAAATAATCATTTAATTTAGCGGGTGTCTTTTTTGACTTTTCAAGATTCTTTATACGTTTATCAGAATCAAGAAATAAAGCATTCTTACCTTTAAGATTACTCAAATCGGGATAAACTACAGAAAACTGCAAAGCAAATTCACCAAGCACATTTCCTGCATAGATCTTTTCATCTAAGAAAAAATCGAGAAGTGCCGAAGTTTTATAGCCGTCATTGGAAAAGATAAAACTATCAGGAATCGACCTTTGGATCGTTTGCACTTCTGCAGATAATTCTTCCCAGCCATACCAGGTATCATCCGATTTAATCGGAACCGGATAAAAGATCACTTCAATCAAAAATACCAGATGAAAAATTAAAGAAATAACAATCTGAACTTTTAACCATTTTATACTTATATATCTGGATACCAATATGATTACGGCGATATATCCGGGCATGATCCAGTTTAATTTAACCCAGTAAAAAAGAGAAACACCGAAGAAAAATAAGATAATGGGTACTGAAAATGATATTAAAAAAAGATCTTTATCATTCTTCAGGATTCCTTTTTTAAACATTTTTTTTACATATTTATTTAGGATTACCACCATTCCAATAAATAGTACCGGTAACAGAATAAGCATTTGTGTGCCCAGGTTTCCTAAAAACAAAACAGGTTCCAGGTTGAAATTTGAAATGGAACCGGCTCTCTCTGACGACTGAAAAGAAAAGGAAATCCAGTTGTTTTGATAATTCCAGATAAAAACCGGAGATACTGTGATTAAAAAAAATAATACCGATAATAAAAGTTCTTTTGAAAATAAAAAATGCCGGTGTTCTTTGGATAATACCAGAAACAGAATCAATCCGAAAGGCAGAAACAGGGCTGTATATTTACTGTCAAAAGCAAGTCCCATCAGAACTCCCGAAAGAATCCAGAAAAAGAGTTTATTTTCATATACTGCTTTATACACGGCAATCAGCGAAAACGTCCAGAAAAGAATTAAAGGCACATCCGGTGTGGTATTGATAGAAATAATCGTCAGTAAAAAAGTAGTTGCATAAAAAAATAGTGTTTTAAGATTTCTCTCTTTTGATAAGAAAAACGAACTGAGGTAATAAAAAGCTGAAAACGAGATCAAAGTGACAATAAAATCGGTGAGTTTAACTGCCCACACGCTTTTACCGAGAAAAAGACTGAAAAATTTAAGCATATAGGCTACCATAGGCGGATGGTCAAAATAGGAAAGTGCCAGATGTTCGCTGTAAAAATAATAGTATGCATCCTGAGGCATCAGTCCCATCAATAACGACAAAATAAATCTTAAAGCATAGACCGTTAAGACACCAAACAATAAAAATTTTGTTTTTTTCACCTTATAGAATAAAAAATCCCGCAACCAAATATAATTAATTGCGGGATAAAAATTAACCTAATTATTCTTTTATCTTGTAAATAACATTTCTCTATACTTTGGTAAAGGCCATAATTCATCATCAATCATAAGTTCAAGCTTATCGCAATGGTATTTAATCTTATCGAAATATGGTTTAACATGATCACAGTAAGCAAAGGCTTTTTCTTCAGGATCTTCCATTACATTTGCCTTTTTACGTTCTTCAATCATTTCATGTACACCTGTATTAATTTCACTAATATGCATAGAAATATTTTTTATCAGTTCCATCTGATCTTTTGCAATATCTTTAGACTCATCCCCAAAGATCTCCTTGATTCCTTTTACATTCTCGATTAGTTTATTTTGATAATTCACCGCTGTAGGAATCACATGGTTCAAAGCAATATCACCAATTACACGACCTTCGATCTGAATTCTTAAAGAGTATTCATCTAACTGAATTTCATGTCGGGCTACGATCTCGGTAGAACTCATTACTCCTAACTCCTTGTACAATTCGATGGTTTTTTTAGAAACTTTTTCCTTAATTGCCTCAGGTGTGGTTTTGTTATTACTAAGGCCTCTCTTTTTAGCTTCAATTTCCCATTCTTTTCCGTAACCATTTCCTTCAAAAAGAATTCTTTTAGATTGCTTAATATACTCTCTAAGTACATTAAATATCGCCTCATCTTTCTTTAATTCTTTAGACTCGATAAGTTTATCCACTTCAATCTTAAAATCTTTCAATTGTTTTGCTACAATTGTATTTAAAATGGTCATCGGTTTTGCTGTATTGGCATTGGAACCTACCGCTCTAAATTCAAATTTATTTCCTGTAAAGGCAAATGGTGAAGTCCGGTTCCTGTCGGTATTATCCAGCATGATCTCAGGAATCTTACCAACTACATTCAGTTTTAATTCGGTTTTTTCTTCAGGAGATAATTTACCATTGGTAACATTTTCCAAATCGTTTAACACTTTGGTAAGCTGTTCTCCTATAAATACAGAAATAATGGCCGGAGGAGCTTCATTGGCGCCCAAACGGTGATCATTTCCTGCGCTGGCAATACCTGCACGCATCAATTCTTCATAATCATTAATCGCTTTAATGGTATTGATAAAGAAGGTAAGGAACTGCAGGTTTCTCATTGGAGTTTTTCCGGGACTCAGTAAATTTACACCGGTATCGGTACCCAACGACCAGTTGTTGTGCTTTCCTGAACCATTAATATCAGCAAATGGTTTTTCATGAAGTAAAACTTTCAGGTTATGTTTTGAGGCGATCTTTCCCATAATATCCATCAAGAGTGAATTGTGATCTACCGCCAGATTCGCTTCTTCATAAATTGGGGCAAATTCAAACTGATTAGGTGCCACTTCATTATGTCTTGTAGTCAATGGAATTCCTAATTTCATACATTCATATTCCAGTTCTCTCATAAAGTTCATCGCTCTTTGAGGAATACTTCCAAAATAGTGATCATCCAGTTGCTGACCTTTTGCAGAGGAATGTCCTAAAAGAGTTCTTCCGGTTAAAAGCAGATCAGGGCGGGCAGTAACCAATGCCTTGTCGATCAGGAAGAATTCCTGTTCCCATCCTAAGAAGGAATTAACTTTATTTACATTCTTATCAAAATATTTGGCTACAGCAGTGGCGTGTTTATCCACCGCCTGAAGCGCTCTTAATAAAGGGGTCTTATTATCTAAGGCTTCCCCTGTATAAGATACGAATACGGTTGGAATACAAAGTGTTGTACCATATATAAAAGCCGGAGAAGTAGGATCCCAAGCAGTATAACCCCGTGCTTCAAAAGTATTTCTTATTCCACCGTTTGGAAAACTTGAAGCATCAGGTTCCTGCTGAACCAATTCATTTCCACTAAATTTTTCTATTGAATTACCACCTCCAACGGGTTCAAAGAAAGCATCGTGTTTCTCGGCTGTTCCTCCTGTTAAAGGCTGAAACCAGTGAGTAAAGTGCGTTACACCTTTTTGCAGTGCCCAGTCTCTCATTGCAGAAGCTACCTGATCAGCAATTTTTCTATCGATCTTAGATCCGACCTTTATTGCATTCATTACACTGTTAAAGGCATCTTTAGTTAAAAATTGGCGCATACTGTTTTCACCAAAAACATTTTCACCAAAAATTTCTGAGTATTTCTTTTTCTCATCAAATTTAACCGGTTTACGGTTCAGGGTTTCACTTAAAGCTTTAAAACGGAAAGTAGTCATATTTATTTTTTTAAATTATTTGGCAAAAATATAAATAAAATAGAATAGTAACTACTTGCACCCCTGTTTTTTTAGGGGTAAGCAAAAGAAATATTAATATTTTAATAATTAACCCCTAATTTTTAATAAATAACAAAAATAGAATAAAATATCAATTATATCATTAAGCTTATAAAAACGGCATAGGAAAGTAAAAGAATCAGTCCTTCTTTCCAGTTAAGCTTCATCCGTACAGGAACAAAAACCATAGGAAATATCAACAAGGCAAAATAAAGCATCCAGTAAATATCATTGGTAAGCAAACCCTGATCTTCAACACGTATAGGAGTTACAATAGAGGTAATACCCAATACTGCCAGTATATTAAATATATTAGAACCTAAAATATTACCCAGCGATATTGCCTTCTCTTTTTTAAATATTGCCATGATTGATGCTGCAAGTTCAGGAATACTTGTACCCACTGAGATAATGGTAACCCCTATCACTCTTTCACTTACTCCAAATTCATTTGCAATATTTATGGCACCCTTGATCAGTAATTCTGAGCCTGCCCACAATCCGGCACCTCCTAATACAAGGAAAAGAATCATCAAAGGGGGTTTCATTTCTTTTTGTACGGCTATTTCATCTATATCCACGGCACGTTCCTGAATCTTTAAAAGATAAATAAGAAAAATCAATAAGGTAACCACTAATATAATTCCTTCATACCGCTCAAGTACCCCATCGTGGAAGATAAACAGAAATAACAGAATCGACGATAACATCATTACCGGCCAGTCTGTTTTATAAAAACTTTTTTCAACTGAGATGGATCTTAAAAGTAATATCACCCCCAAAACCAAACCTAAATTAGCAATATTCGAACCAATTACGTTGCCCATAGCAATATCGGCATGACCGTCTAAAGCTGAATTCAAACTTACAATAAGTTCCGGTGCCGAAGTAGCAAAAGACACAATGGTCATTCCAATAACGATCTTTGGTATTTTAAGTCGTAATGATACGGCAACTGAGGCATCTAATAAAAAGTGCCCTCCTAAAATCAATAAAATAAAGCCTGAAAGCAGAAATAAATAATCCACAGGAATAGTTTTGGTTCTATCTCAAACACAGTTCTTGGTTTGAAATTTATTCTGTTGCCTGCAAATATACACGAATATCGCTTGTCATAAATCATGATATAATAAAAATATTAAAATTTTGTTAAATAACTATTTTTTTAGTTGTATAACTATTTTTTTAGTTTACATTTGACTCAAAGATTTTAACCTATGGAAAAACTGACCAATAAAGAAGAAGAGATCATGCATATACTTTGGCAATTGAAAAAAGCTTTTGTAAAGGAAGTTGTTGCTGAGTTACCTGATCCAAAGCCGCATTACAATACCGTTTCCACCATGATAAGGAATATGGAAGAGAAAGGATTTATAAAACATAAGGTATTTGGCAATACCTATCAATATTATCCTGATATCTCAAAAGAAGCTTACCGGAAGAAATTTATGCAAAAGACCATTCAGCAGTATTTTGAGAATTCCTATAAGAATGTAGTTTCCTTTTTTGCCAAAGAAGAAAAGATCAGTGTAGAGGAACTAAAAGAGATCATTTCATCAATCGAAAAAAAAGATAAAGTATAGCTCATGGAATATTTTATTAAATCTTCGGCAATACTGATCATTTTTTATGTTTCCTATAAGTTACTTTTGCAAAAAGAAACATTCTTTCAAAGTATCAGGTTTTATCTGCTCACCGGAATATTTGCCTCGCTTATATTACCCCTGATCATTATTCCGGAATATGTAACCATAGAAGCTGTGAACTTACCAATAGGTATTACTCCGATTAAGGCAATACCATCAACTCCTGAACCTACCCTAACCTGGCAACAGGTATTAACGATCATATACTTAACAGGAATGGCCTTCTTTTTTATAAGATTCTTATTTCGTCTTGTTTCTGTAATTCATTTTATCAGTTCACATAAAAAGAACAGATCAGGGAAATTTTATCTGATCAAAACACAAAAAAATATAAGTCCTTTCTCATTTTTCAATTTTATTGTATTTAATGATGCGAATTATTCTGAAAATGAATTGGAACAGATCTTAAATCATGAAAAAGTTCATGTAAAACAATTTCACAGTTTTGATATCCTTCTGTCACAGATCATTACCATCATTTTCTGGTTCAACCCCTTTTCATGGCTCTATTCCAAAGAAATCAGAAAGAATCTTGAATTCATCGCTGATGAAGATGCTCAGAATTTTGTTAAAGAAAAGAAGAATTATCAATACCTGTTATTAAAAACATCCTCACCTGAAATAAAACTGGTGCTGACATCAAATTTTTACAATTCACTTATTAAAAAAAGAATAGACATGTTACAAAAAGAACGCTCTAAAAAGTTTATGCAATTAAAATTCACTTTGATCCTACCCATTTTAATTGCTTTTATCTTCACCTTTAACACTAAAATCATCGCTCAGAAAAAGGAGGGGTATACTATAGAAATCTTTACCGACAGAGTAGATATTTATGAGTTTATCACAAAAGATACCAAAGATGATGAACTAAAAAAAATAAAAAAAGAATTTGAAGAAAACGGCACTCAATTCAAATATAAAAGACTGAAACGAAATAATAAAGGCGAGATTACAGGCATTTCGATCACCGTAAAGAACAAAGCCGGCAATGAAGCAAAGATCAGCCAAAACAGCAATCAGCCTATTTCACCGATCATGAT
>QNYL01000191.1 GCA_003973375.1 Flavobacteriia bacterium | reverse complement strand
TTAACTTTTATCTTTTATCTTTTTTCTTTTATCTTTTTTCTTGAATTTACTCCTCCTCACTAATCCCTAATTCCTTAAAAAAAATTACAAATACTGCTGTAATTCCTTGATTTCATCTCTTAATTTTGCTGCAATGATAAAATCGAGGGCTTTGGCAGCAGATTCCATTGCTTTTCTTTTCTCACGGATTCGTTTTTCAATCTCCGGTCTGGCCAGATATTGTAATTCTGCTTCAGCTGCTTTGGCATTGGCTTCATCGTATTGGTAGGAAACCACTTGTTTTTTTGTCAGTGTATCGTCAATATTCTTTCTGATCTGAGTAGGAGTGATGTTGTTTTTTTGATTGTAAGCGATCTGTTTTTCACGTCTTCTGTTGGTTTCATCGATGGTTAGCTGCATACTTTTGGTGATCTTATCAGCATACATAATGGCTTTGCCATTGATATTTCTGGCAGCTCTTCCTACGGTCTGCGTCAGCGAGCGGTGACTTCTTAAAAAGCCTTCTTTATCGGCATCTAAAATAGCTACCAATGATACTTCCGGAAGGTCGAGCCCTTCTCTTAAAAGATTGACTCCCACAAGGACATCAAAGAGGCCTTTTCTCAAATCCTGCATGATCTCTACGCGTTCCAAGGTGTCCACATCACTGTGAATATAGCGACATCTGATCTGGATCCGGGTCAGATATTTGGTCAGTTCCTCTGCCATTCTTTTGGTCAGCGTGGTGACCAGTATTCTTTCATCTGCTTCTATTCTTTTGTGGATCTCTTCGATCAGATCGTCGATCTGGTTCAGACTGGGGCGGACTTCGATCTCCGGGTCGAGGAGTCCGGTGGGCCGGATGACCTGTTCTACAAAAACGCCCTCGGTCTTTTGTAGTTCATAATCGGCAGGTGTCGCGCTGATGTAGATCACCTGATTCTGAATATTTTCAAACTCCTCAAATTTTAACGGACGGTTATCCATGGCAGCGGGCAAGCGGAATCCGTATTCTACCAGATTTTCTTTTCTCGAACGGTCTCCTCCATACATGGCATGTACCTGAGGAATAGTAACATGGCTTTCATCCACGAGCATCAGATAATCATCAGGAAAATAATCGAGCAGGCAGAAAGGTCGCGTGCCGGGAGCTCTTCCATCCAAATAGCGTGAATAATTCTCAATTCCGCTGCAATAGCCCAGCTCACGGATCATTTCCAGATCGAATTCTGTTCTTTCCAGTAATCTTTTGGCTTCGAGATGCTTTCCTATTTCTTTAAAATAATCCACCTGTTTTACCATATCTTCCTGGATCTGATGTATGGCATTCTGCATTACATCCGGTGAGGTGACAAACAGATTGGCTGGATAGATATTCAGATTTTCAAAACGGTCGATGATCTCCTGCGTGGAAAGGTCAAAACTTTCAATTTCTTCTATCTCATCTCCAAAAAAATGAATTCTGAAACCATATTCGCCATAGGAAGGGTAGATGGTAATGGTATCCCCCTTTACACGGAAAGAACCGCTTTTGGCTTCCGCTTCTGTTCTTGAATATAAACTGGTTACCAGTTGGTGTAAAAATTTTGTCCGGGCAATGATCTGCCCCTCGTGGATGGTGATTACATTCTTTTTAAACTCTACCGGATTTCCAATTCCGTACAGGCAGGAAACCGAAGCGACAACCAATACATCTCTTCTGCCCGAAAGTAGTGCAGAAGTAGCGCTCAGCCTGAGCCGTTCGATCTCATCATTTATGGAAAGATCCTTTTCGATATAGAGTCCCGTAGTTGGGATATAAGCCTCAGGTTGGTAATAATCGTAATAGGAAACAAAATATTCCACGGCATTCTCCGGGAAGAATTGTTTGAATTCGGAAAATAATTGTGCTGCCAGGGTTTTATTATGAGCCAGAACCAGGGTAGGTTTCTGGACTTTTTCAATTACATTGGCCACAGTAAAGGTTTTACCGGAACCTGTTACACCAAGTAGTACCTGGTATTTTTCATTATTATGGATTCCTTTGGTCAGCTGATCAATTGCTTCGGGCTGATCTCCTGTGGGTTTAAATTCTGACTTGATCTTAAATTGCATCTTACAAAAATAATGTAATTTGTATTCAATCCGCTTGTTTTGTTGCAGGGAAAGTTTTTCCGAACTTAGATTTAAATAAATGACTAAAGAATTAGCTGATTGACAGATTAGCCAATTTTGAATGTTGAATTTTAAATCTTGAATTCTAACTTTTATCTTTTATCTTTTATCTTTTATCTTTTTTCTTGAATTTAATCCCTTTTCGCTTTTCGCTAACCCCTCAAACAAAACTATTTCACAGAGTTTCACGAAGAATCACTGAGTTACTCAGAGAAATTTGATTTAAAATTTCAATAATTTACTTTTTGATTTTCACTTTGCCTTGACCACTGGATTCCTTCCACGCAAAGCCCGCAAAGATAAAAAATAAAGAACGCTAAGAAATTAAATGATTGAACGATTAAATGATTAAAGTATTAACTAATTGACAGATTAGCTAATTTTAAATTTTAAATCTTGAATTCTAACTTTTATCTTTTATCTTTTTTCTTGATTTCAATCCCTTTTCGCTAACCCCTCAAACAAAACTATTTCACAGAGTTTCACGAAGAATCACAGAGTTGCTCAGAGAAATCTCGTACATTTTTAGACTTTAGACTTTAGACATTCGACATTCGACTTTTGACTTATTTATTGTCTCAAATATTAAATAATTTCCCAATTAACACATCTTCAAATTTTGCAAATAACCATATCAATTCAAATCATGATTAATCGACTCTTTTCTTTCCTTTTCCAAATGATCTGTAAAGAGAATTCCGTTAAGGTGGTCAATTTCATGCTGGAAGATTACTGCAGTAAAGGCTTCAACCATTTCACATTTATGATGTCCTTTAGGATTGTCGTATTCAAGTACCACAGCATACGACCGGTAATGGGTGGTGTCTCTTACATTGGGAATGGATAGGCAACCTTCCAGTACATCCTGTTTTAAGTCGGTGTATTTTGTGATCTTTGGGTTGTAATAAACTTCAAAAGGTTCCTTATCCTTGTCAAAGCGTTTAATCCAGATGATCTTTTTCAGAATTCCCACCTGAGGGGCAGCAATGCCCACACCTCTGCTGGCAGGATCGGTGACAGTACGGTACAATCTTTTGGTAAAGAATTGCAGGAGGGTATCCTTTTCATTGACGATAAAATCTTTACTTTTTGAGCGCAGAACAACCGAATCCTTCGGATTGGTGATCAGGAATACCCGCATAGGTTCCTCTACCTTTCCGGAAAGGATCAGTTTCATTTCTTCTTTGCTAAAAACTGAAGTATTCGTATTCTTTTTGGAGGCGCAACTGCTGATTAAAAAGAGCAGAACAAAAGAAAAAAATATAAATTTAGAGCTCATTTCGATTATTTTAGGAATTGTTTTGAGATCTTTTCTGCTTTTCTGCTTTCGGCATAATCATAAAATCCTTCTCCTGATTTCACGCCCAGTTTTCCTGCCATGACCATATTGACCAATAGCGGACAAGGAGCGTATTTTTGATTTCCAAAACCATCATATAATACATTCAGAATGGATAAACACACATCCAGACCAATAAAATCGGCCAGTTGTAACGGACCCATCGGGTGTGCCATTCCCAGTTTCATTACATTGTCAATTTCAGAAACGCCTGCCACACCTTCGTATAAAGAGTAGATCGCTTCATTAATCATCGGCATGAGAATACGATTGGCGATAAATCCCGGATAATCATTCACTTCAACCGGTATTTTCTTCAGACCTTTAGAGAGTTCCATAATGGTTTCTGTCACTTTATCAGAAGTGGAATAGCCTCTGATGATCTCAACCAGTTTCATGATAGGCACCGGATTCATAAAATGCATACCAATTACCTTTTCCGGCCTGCCGGTAACAGCAGCAATCTTTGTAATAGAGATTGATGAGGTATTACTGGCCAGAATTGTTTTTTCGGGTGCAGCTTCATCCATTTGTTTAAAGATCTGCAGTTTGATCTTTTCATTTTCGGTGGCAGCTTCCACGATAAGATCAGCCTCTTTTACGCTATCCGTAATTGAAGTGAAAGTTGTGATATTGTTCAGGGTATCGCTTTTTATTTCTTCAGTAATTCTTTCTTTTTGCAAAAGACGATCCAGATTTTTACGAATCGTTGCCAGAGCTTTGTCTAAGGCACTTTGTTCAATATCTACAAGATTTACCTGATATCCGTTCTGTGCAAAAACATGTGCAATACCATTACCCATAGTACCTGCACCAATTACTGTTATATTCTTCATCTTTTTATTGTTTTGTATTTAATTGAGATCTCGTATAATATTTTTTGTCATGATTTTTGCCTTGAAAGCAAAAATCCCGCCAAAAAGATTTATTTTATTTTTTAAGTAACAGGGTTAATTCCTCATGGGACTTTTATCATTTGGATCGATTAGAATCTATCGATGATCTCCTGTGCTACTTTTAAAGCTTCAACGCCTTGTTTTAAAGAAACAACCGGAGTGGTATTGTTTTTTATGGCTTCTGCAAAACTCTCAAGCTCGTCGAGAATAGCATTGTTGGGTTGAATATCGGGGTTTTCAAAGTAGATCTGTTTCTTCACTCCTTCAGCATTCTGGAGAATCATAGCAAAATCGTCAGGATTTTCCGGAGCATCTTTCATTCTGACCACTTCACTTTTCTTTTCGAGAAAATCTACCGATATATAGGCATCTTTCTGAAAAAACCTCGATTTACGCATATTCTTCAGTGAGATTCTGCTGGCAGTAAGATTTGCTACACATCCGTTTTTAAATTCAATCCGGGCATTGGCAATATCAGGCGTATCACTGATCACAGCAACCCCACTAGCGTGAATTTCTTTTACTTCAGAGTTTACCACACTTAGGATAATATCAATATCATGGATCATCAGATCCAGAACCACAGGTACATCTGTTCCTCTCGGATTAAACTCTGCCAGTCGGTGAGATTCTATAAACATCGGAGTGCCGATCATTTCCCTGACTGCGGTAAATGCCGGATTAAAACGTTCTACATGTCCTACCTGACCTTTTACCTTAAATTCTTTGATCAGATCTAAAAGTTCATTCGCTTCTTCAACAGTTTTGGTAATAGGTTTTTCAACAAAGATATGTCTGCCCTTTTCAATGGCTTTTTTGGCGCAACTGTAGTGGTTGAGTGTTGGTGTAACAATATCGACCATTTCAACCTGATCGATCAGGGCTTCGAGGGTATCAAAATATCGGTAGCCAAATTCCTCGGAAACTTTTTTTGCATTGTCAAGATCGGGATCGTAAAATCCAACCAATTCATATTCAGAGGACTGATTCAGTAATTTTAAATGAATTTTTCCAAGATGACCTGCACCTAAAACACCGGCTTTTATCATAAAATTAAATTTTATCAAAAATACAAAATATGCTTTTCTATTTGCTTGATTTGGTAAATTTATTTCTCTACTTTTGAGCAGATATGTTAAACGATTCTACAAAACATAAAGGACTTAGAAATCAACTGGTTGATACCATTGAAAGAAAAGGGATTAAAGATAAAAAGGTTTTGGAGGCCATCAGGAATATTCCGAGGCATCTTTTTATGGATTCCGGTTTTATTGATTTTGCTTATCAGGACAAGCCTTTTCCAATTGCTGCAGAACAAACCATCTCACAGCCCTATACCGTTGCTTTTCAAACAGAATTGCTTCGGGTAAAACCAAAAGACAGAATATTGGAAGTGGGTACCGGATCCGGTTATCAGGCTGCTGTGCTGATTGAAATGGGGGCGGAGGTTTACAGTATAGAACGACAAAAAGAGTTGTACAACAAGACCAGAAAATTCCTGCCAAAAATAGGATATGTACCAAAAAAGCTAATTTATGGTGATGGATATAAAGGACTTCCGGAAAAAGCTCCTTATGACAGTATCATTGTAACTGCAGGAGCACCATTTGTTCCCAAAGCCTTATTAAAACAATTGAAGATTAATGGCAGACTGGTCATCCCGGTAGGAGAAAATACCCAAAAAATGACGCTGATCATCCGCAAAAGCGAAAAGGAATTTGAAAAACATGAATTTGGTGATTTCAGATTTGTCCCGATGCTGAAGGAAGTGAAGAAGGGGTGAGGTTTGTTTTGAAAAGATGGATTGTTAAAGCCACTTTTAAGAAGTAATGCCAATGGGCTGGAGTGTATTATTGTGTTAAGGATAATTAAATTGAGAGCAAAAAAACGAAAAATATGGATACAGATGATTTATCAAAAGAGTCTTACGAAGGAATTCTAATAGAGGCTGAGAAACTAACGCATGATTTGACTTTATTTTTTGGGCTACTATCAAGTGATTGTAAAGACGAGACAGAATATCTTGAAAAAGCCGAAAAAATGACTAAAGAAATAATGCAAATGGATGATTGGGAGTTAGATGATATATTTTGGGGTAATCCACCTGACAAAGAGAAATTGGATTGTACATGTAAAAAAATATTAGAAAATATTGAAAAGGTAAAAAAAATACCGATTGAGCAGCGCAATTTTGATTTCTAAAAAACTTCTGAATTTAAGATAATTTATATAGTTGGAATTAGTTGTGTAGGTAAAACGACAATTGGAAAAATTAAAGAAGTCTAAGAAAGCTTGGTAAGTTCTCTTATGAAGTAATTTAATTTGAAAAATA
>QNYL01000309.1 GCA_003973375.1 Flavobacteriia bacterium | reverse complement strand
TTAGTATTGATCAGATGACTATCTCCGCAAAGTTAAGAGTCATCAGATCAATAAAAAAACTTGAAACCCCGGCCACCAACAAGATCAACGTTAGTATTGATCAGATGACTATCTCCGCAAACTTAAGAGTCATCAGATCAATAAAGCGCATAGAAATCTCCCGATGAATCCTAATAAATCTCTTTTACAACACAATTCTATCGTATTAAGACCGTTGCAAAAGGGGATCATTTGTTCAAATTCGACACTCGAGAAAAAATTAACCCGCAGTAAACTTTTGTTTATGAGGAATTACTTTTTTAGAGTAGGAAGAAGTTGGGCAAAGAATTGTCTTTATTTCATAATTCAAAAGAGTATTGCAATGGTCTTTATTTGTATTTTTACAAAAAGTAAACACAAGGCTTGAAGAATTTTGATCACATACAGCAAAAATTACACGATTTCATCAGGAAATACTATACCAATGAGATCATTAAAGGAAGCATTTTATTTCTTGCCTTTGGTTTGCTGTATTTTATATTTACACTTTTTGTTGAATATTTTTTATGGCTCAAACCTTTGTACAGAACACTGTTGTTCTGGCTTTTTATCCTTGTGGAACTTATTTTACTAACCGGGTTTATTCTTATTCCCTTAGCCAGATTATTCGGATTCAGAAAAGGAATTACTCCTAAGCAGGCTTCTCAGATCATCGGAAAACATTTTAAAGAAGTTGATGATAAATTATTGAATATCTTACAGTTATCCGAAGAAAAAATCAAATCTGAATTGCTGCTGGCCGGTATCGAACAAAAATCTGCAGCCATCGAACCGATCCCTTTTAAAAATGCGATTAATTTCCGTTCCAATATAAAATTCATCAAATATCTGGCTTTTCCTTTGCTGATCTGGATGTTGATCTATCTTACCGGCAATAATTCTGTTCTGACCCAAAGTCTTGAAAGGGTAGTACACCACAATGTTGCCTATCAGCCCCCGGCTCCTTTTTATTTTCAACTGGATGAGACTAAATTAAAAGCCATAGAGGGAAAACCCTTTGATCTTAATGTGCATGTGACGGGTGATATCCTGCCACAATATGTCCAGATTCATTTTAACGACGAGACTTACTTTTTAAAAAAAACCGGACCCAACGCGTTTTCTTATCATTTTGAACACGTAAATAAACCACTTGATTTTAATCTTAAAGCCAATGATATTGAGTCTAAAAATTTTCATCTGGCACTTGTTCCTACGCCAAACATACTCGATTTCGAAATGAAGATCGAATACCCCTCGTATATTTATAAAAAGCCTAAAACCATTAAAAACACCGGTAATATAACAGTGCCTGCCGGCAGTAAGATCACATGGAACTTAAAAACTAAATCTACCGATGAGGTAGTTTACAAAGACCAGCAACAGGAAAAATCATTTAAAAAGCTGAACAGTGATAAATTCGCTTTAAGCGAAACCATTCTCCAGTCAACTGCTTACCGGATCTCCTCATCGAATAAGGCGCTGAAAGAATATGAAAAACTTAATTATCGTATTGAAGTTATAAAAGATGAATTCCCTGAGATCCGCGTTAAAACCGATATCGATTCTATTACACGAGGAAATGCTCATTTTGTATGTCTGCTCAATGATGATTATGCTATACGAAAGCTGCAACTGGTTTATAAAGAAACCGGATCCCACTTTATCAATAAAATAAATATTCCTGTTACAAAAGCTTCGTTTGCAGAAATATTTTACAGCTTTCCGGATACTTTAAACCTAGAAGCAGGCAGATCATACGAACTTTATTTTCAGGTTTTTGATAATGATGCCGTTTCCGGAAGTAAATCCTCTAAATCGAGAACTTTTATCTACAACCAAAAAACCCTTCAACAAAAAACAGAGGAGATCCTTAAAGAACAAAATAAAACATTTAATAAGATTGACGAAACTGAAAAACAACAGCAAAAACTCAATAATGATCTGAAAGAATTCAATAAAAAACTTAAAAATAAAAAGAATATAAACTGGAATGAAAAGAATAATCTGGATAATTTTTTAGATCGCCAGAAAAAGTATCAGCAAATGCTGGAAAAGAACCGCAATAAGCTTATAGAAAATCTTGATGAATTACCTGTAGATCAGGGCAATAAGACACTACAAGAAAAAAAAGAGGCTTTAAAAAAGCGTCTTGAAGAATTAAAAGAGATTGAAAAAAATGATAAACTTTTACAGGAACTCGAGAAATTATCAGAAAAACTTAAAAAGGATGGTCTGATAGATAAGCTGGATAAACTTACCGAAAAGAATAAACAACAAAACAGATCTCTCGAAAGAATTCTAGAAATGGTAAAGCAGTTTTATACCGAAATGAAGGCAAATGAGATCGCTAAAAAACTGGATTCTTTAGCTAAAGAACAAGAGAATCTTTCAAAAGACCCAAAAAATAATACTCCGCAAAAACAACAGGAGCTTAACAGAAAATTTGATTCCATCCAAAAGGATTTTAAAGAACTGAATAAGCAAAATAAGGAATTAAAATCGCCTATAAAATTTCCTGATACAAAAAAGGACAGGGAGATCATTAAAAATGAGATGAAAAATGCTGAGGAAAAGCTAAACGACAATGACAATAATAAAACTAAAGCTTCTCAAAGTCAAAAAAATGCTGCCCGACAAATGAAGGAACTGAGTAAAAAGATACAAAATTCATTGCAATCCATAGAAGGGGAGATGATTACCGAAAACATAAAAGACCTTCAAAATATTTTAAGTAATCTTTTAAAATTTTCTTTTGATCAGGAAGCTTTGATGTTAAATTTAAAAGATGTGGACGCTTCACATTCCGAATTTCCAAAACGCTTAAAAGAACAACAAAACCTAAAGGTTTATTTTGAACATATAGATGATAGTTTGTACGCTTTATCATTTCGTTTGGTTAAACTTTCTTCAAAGATCCAGACCGATTTAACCAATGCGCACTACAATCTAGACAAATCTCTGGAACATCTGTCAGAAGATGAGATTGAACCCGCCCGGACCAATCAGCATTACACTATGACCGCAGCTAATAATCTCGCCGATCTTTTAAGCGATATACTGGAGAGTTTAAAGAATCCTAAAATGAGTATGGGTAAGGGGAAAGGCAAAAAAGGGCAAAGTATCAGCTTACCGGATATCATTAAAAAACAGAGGTCGATAAATCAGCAAATGAAGGAAGGCTTAAAAAAAGGAAAAAAACCGGGTCAATCTAAAGAACAAATGAGCGGTGAATTGTATAAGATCTATAAAGAACAGTCTCAACTCAAACAACAATTACAGGAGTTGTTAAAACAATCTGGAGGAAATAAGTCGCAAGGGCAAAAGGCTGTAAAACAAATGCAGGAGCTTGAGCAATTATTGCTTCAAAAGGGTTTTACGGAACAGACCATTAAAAAAATGCAACAATTGGATTACGAACTTTTAAAACTGGAAAAAGCTATATTTGAACAAGGAAAAGATACCAAACGGCAATCAAAAACAGGAAAAAATATTCCATCAGGTCAAAAGATTAAATCCATAAAAAATGAAAAACTCTTTTTTAATCCGGATGAGATCCTGATCCGTAAATCTATACCCATGCAACCGTTTTATCAAAAGAAAGTTAATAATTATTTTAAAAGCAATGCATCATGATCAGTTACTTTTCAGAAATAAATTATGAGTTAAAAAACCCCGAAAACCTTACAACCTGGATTGAAGAATCCATATTAAAGGAAGGCTTTGTACCGGGTGAGATCAATTATATTTTTTGTGATGATGAATGTCTGCTCCAAAAAAACATTAAATATTTGAGCCACAATACCTTAACTGATATAATTAGTTTTGATTACACCGAAAATAATATTATTTCCGGCGATATTTTTATCTCTATTGAAAGGGTTAAGGAAAATGCACAGGATCTGGGACATTTATTTGAAGATGAGCTTTGCCGTGTGATGATTCACGGAGTGTTACATTATTGTGGTTATAAAGACAAAACAGAAAAAGAACAAACTGAGATGACAGCTAAAGAGGATTATTATCTATCTTTGCGAACCTTTTAAATTATACAATTGTTTCACGTGGAACAATTCAAACAAACTAACATGAGATTTAACAATACCGAATATGATGTGATTGTTGTTGGAGGGGGTCATGCCGGGAGCGAAGCAGCTGCCGCCTCAGCTAATTTAGGCGCAAAAACCCTGTTGATCACCATGAGTTTACAAACCATTGCCCAGATGAGTTGTAATCCGGCCATGGGGGGAATTGCAAAAGGACAGATCGTTCGGGAGATCGATGCTTTAGGTGGATACAGTGCGATCATAACTGATAAAACAGCCATTCAATTTAAGATGCTCAACAAATCAAAGGGTCCTGCCATGTGGAGCCCAAGAGCCCAAAGTGACCGTTTCAGATTTTCTGAGGAATGGCGTTATCAGTTGGAGAGTTTAAATAATCTCGATCTTTATCAAGATTCGGTTAATGGGTTGTTATTTGAGAACGATCAGGTAACAGGAGTTCAAACCACATTAGGTTTAAAAATAAATGCTAAAGCTGTTATCATAACAGCTGGTACTTTTTTAAACGGCAAAATTCATATTGGTAAAAAGACTTTTGGAGGAGGAAGAGCAGGGGAGAGTTCCTCAACCGGAATAACTGAAGATCTGGTAAAAATAGGTTTTGAGGCCGGAAGAATGAAAACAGGTACACCCCCCAGAGTGGATGCCAGGTCTTTAGATTTTAAACTGATGGTTGAACAACCCGGCGATAAAAACCCTTTAAAATTTTCTTATTCTAATGAAACGAAACCTTTAACCAAACAATTGTCTTGTTATATGACCTATACTTCCCTTGATGTACATGATATCTTAAGAGAAGGTTTTTCCGATTCGCCTATGTTTACCGGACGAATTCAGGGGGTGGGTCCAAGGTATTGTCCTTCCATTGAGGATAAGATTGATCGTTTCGCTACCAAAGAAAGGCATCAGTTATTTATTGAACCGGAAGGGTGGAGAACCTATGAATACTATGTAAACGGATTCTCTACTTCTTTACCCGATCATGTACAGGAAAAGGCTTTAAGAAGTATTCCAGGATTTAAGGATGTAAAAATTATTCGTTATGGTTATGCTATTGAATACGATTTTTTTCCTCCTACACAATTAAAACACAGTCTTGAAACTAAACGAATTGAAAATTTGTATTTCGCCGGTCAGATCAACGGAACCACAGGTTATGAAGAGGCTGGTGCCCAGGGCTTAATGGCTGGTATCAATGCAGTATTAAAGATCTATAAAAAAGAACCTTTTATTTTAAAAAGAGATGAAGCTTATATCGGAGTTTTAATAGATGATCTGGTGACTAAAGGAACTGATGAGCCTTACCGGATGTTTACTTCAAGAGCAGAATACCGAACGCTTTTGCGTCAGGATAATGCAGATCTTCGTCTAACTCCAAAAAGCTATGCTATAGGATTAGCTTCAAAGGAGCGTATGGATCGTGTACTGGAAAAGCAGGAAAAGACTGACCTGTTTATTAATTTTTTAAAGAAAACCAGTATAAAACCCGATGAGGTAAATCCGATACTTAAAAGCAAAAATTCCGCAACCGTAAATCAGTCGATGAAAATGTTTAAGATTGCAGCAAGGCCACAACTTGATTTTGATGATATAAAAAAGTTTCCCGGTGTAACCCAATTTATTTTAGAAAATGGTATTGACACAGAGATCATGGAACAAACGGATATTCATGTAAAATATTCCGGTTATATCAATAAAGAAAAGAACAATGCAGATAAGCTCAACCGACTGGAAAATATCATTATTCCTGAGAATTTTGATTATCAAAAAATCAAATCCATATCCTTTGAAGCGAGAGAAAAACTGACAAAAATTCAACCGAGAACTATTTCTCAGGCTTCAAGAATATCCGGAGTTTCTCCCAGTGATATTTCAGTTTTACTTGTTTATATGGGGCGATAAACGAATTGTTCCACGTGAAACAATTAGATTATTATGAAAAACAACAATACAATTTTAATAATTTTTCTTGTTTTTTTACAGGCCTGTATCCCTTTAAACAATGTGCATGAGATCAGAAACTATGAAATAAAAGAAGGGAAACCCAAAGCGAGAAAGTAGGCTAACGTCTCCGCCAGTCTTGAATAGGGTTCGGTCCTGGGGTGACCTACTGTAGTCGGTACAGGTACCCTTTCAGGCTAAAACCCCTGGGTGTCGGTTCACGCAGGTACCTCTCCTGGAAATAACCTGGCATTAAACCAGTCTAACAACAACAACAAAAAACAGTTTTACACTGTGATGTGTGGGATAGTACCGCAGCGGTTAAGTCTCAGCTACAGGTCATGGCTGTGTGAGTGTTAACATGCAGGGCTTGTTGTTTTCTACGTTATTTTTCGCTTTTACGAGCAGTTGTCTGTATTCAATGAAAGTTACGTGTAGACTGTAACAGGCTTCCAAGGGCGGTTTTGAAGAAAATGGGAAAATTCGCAGATCAACATAATAATGCGTTGTGGTCTACACACGCATATTTTACAGCCATGCTTCTAAAATGCCACATGCGAAAATTGCCAAAGACCGAGGAGAAAAAGAAACAGAGACGTTTTTGACGAGCAACTTCTTTGTTCCGTTATTATATTTCATTTGCATTTTTCTAACGAGAGGCTGAATGTTCATTGATGTGACTATATAATGCTGATTTTAAGCAT
>QNYL01000263.1 GCA_003973375.1 Flavobacteriia bacterium | reverse complement strand
CTGACTTCCAACCAATTTTAAACTCTTCCCTCTTCACTTTTCGCTAATCCCATTTCGCTCATCAAATTTACCGCAGATTTAGCAGATTAACGCTGATTTTATAAATATTAACTATTTTTTAAACCGCAAGGTTCGCAAAGAATCTCGCTAAGCTCACAAAGTCTTTTCAAACTAACTGTTACACTCTCCCCTTTTCGCTAATCCCTTTTCGCTCTTCTCTTAATACAAATCTTTTCATTCCAATCTGATCTTATATTTTTTAATACTCAAGGCGATAAATAAAACCGTCATGCCCAACAGGATCAGGGTTTCTTTCCATAGCAATAAAATTCCAACCCCTTTTAACATAATTCCTTTCAGGATGATGATAAAGAATTTGGCTGGGATCACATAACTGATCCATTGCAGAATTTCGGGCATACTGCTTACCGGAAAAATAAAACCTGACAAAAGAATTACCGGCAACATAAGTCCCATCAAAGAGATCATCATTGCTGTTTGCTGGGTTTCTGAGATGGTTGAGATCAAAATACCCAGTGAAAGGGCATTGATGATAAAAAGAATACTCTCAAAAGCCAGTAAAAAGAGGCTTCCTTCAACCGGCATACCAAAAATAAAAATGCTTAAAACAACAATTACTATGGCATTAATAATTGAAAGGAAAATATATGGAAAAACCTTACCGATAATTACCTGGAACGGTTTAAGCGGTGAAACCAGCAGTATTTCCATAGTTCCCATTTCTTTTTCTTTGGTAATGGAAATTGAGGTCATCATGGCCGATACCAGCATTAAAATGATGGTCATTACCCCAGGAACAAACATAAAAACACTTTTTAATTCGGGATTGTACACCATTCTGGTTTCCGGCACGATCTGATATGGAATCTGAAGGTCTTTATTGATCTCCTTTTGAAAATTGATCAAAATAGAACTGATATAATTTGTGATGGTATTTGCTGTATTCGGATCGGTAGCATCAGTAATGATCTGAACATTGGCATTTTTATCCTTGGTGAGGTTCTTGCTGAAATCCTTTTCAAATACCAGTACTGCTTTTACATCACCTTTCTTAAAAATAGCTTCGATCTCCGATTCGTTATGGATGATCTGTTTGATGCTGAAATATTTTGAAGAGGCGATCTTATTTACAATTTGCTTTGTATTTACATCTTTTGATTTATCAAGAATCGCAAGATCCACATTGTTGATCTCATTGGTAATGGCAAAACCAAATAACATAATCTGTGCTATGGGCATTCCAAAAAGGATAAAGAGTGATCTTTTATCCCTGAAGATATGGTAGAATTCCTTTTTTATAAAACCTATAAATCTTTTCATAAAGCTACTTTATTTCTGAATAATCGGTTGTTTTTGTAATGCCGTGTTATTTGTTTCCTTACCGGATATTATTTTAATTCCTCATTCATCACTCCTCATTCACCACACACATTTTCTAAAAAATAGATTTCTCGACTCCGCCTGTCTGCCGACAAGGCAGGCTCGAAATGACACGGATCTGTTTGTTGTTCTGTGTTTCGGGTTCCGTGTTAATTTTGAATTTTAAATCTCAAATTTTTAACATTCCCACTCATCCCTTTTTACCACTATCCTCTTGCCAGTTTTAAGAACACATCGTTCATACTCTCTGCATTAAATTGTTCCTTTAATTTTTTTGGTGAATCGAGCGCCTCGATCTTACCATTTACCATGATCGATACCCGGTTACAGTACTCCGCTTCATCCATATAATGTGTGGTAACAAAAACCGTGGTTCCTTCATGAGCTGTTTTATAGATCATTTCCCAGAACTGACGCCTTGTGATGGGGTCAACACCTCCTGTAGGTTCATCTAAAAAAATAATTTTCGGATCGTGTAACAAAGCCACAGAGAAGGATAGTTTTTGTTTCCATCCCAGCGGTAATGAACTTACCAGTTCATCAACCACATCTTTCAGGCCAAGTTCATCAACCAGTTCCTTACGTTTTTCCTCTATTTTATTTTTACTGAGACCGTAAATACCCCCGAAAAAAGTGATATTTTCTTTGATGGTCAGATCATCGTATAAAGCAAATTTCTGACTCATATAACCGATACTTTTTTTAATATCTTCCGGATGCGTATAAACATTATAACCTGCCACAGTTACTTCTCCGGAGGTAGGTTTTGAAATACCGATCAGCATTTTCATTGCTGTGGTCTTTCCCGCACCGTTGGCCCCGAGAAAACCAAAGATCTCTCCTTTTTTCACATTAAAAGTAATGGCATCTACTGCAGTGAAATCACCAAATTTTTTGGTAAGATCTTTAACTTGTATGATATTTTCGTCAGTCATTTTTTTCAATCGGTTAAAATTTGTCACATCGAGCCTGCCTTGCCGGCAGGCAGGCGCAGTCGAGACATCACTTTGCCAGCTCCATAAAAGCATCCTCAATAGTAACTTTTGTAGATTCGATATAAATATTTTTTTGTCCTTCTTTCTCTAAGTAATCTTTAAGTTCATCCGGGTTAAAATCATTTCTTTTATCGGTATAATGTACAAACTCCCCAAAGGGATACACACTGTAATGATGCTTATATTTATTCAGTGCCAGGATCAGTTCATACATATCATCAGAGCGTACATCATAGATCTTTTTTGGATAATGTTTAACAATATCTTCAGGAGTATCGATTTCAAGTATTTTAGCATCCTGTATCAATGCGATCCTGTCGCAAAGTGCAGCTTCATCCATATAAGGTGTCGAAACTAAAATGGTTATTCCCTTTTGTTGCAGGCGTTTAAGCATTTCCCAGAATTCCTTTCGGGAAACCGGATCAACACCGGTGGTAGGTTCATCCAGAAACAGTACTTCAGGTTTATGGATCAAGGCGCAGCTCAAAGCCAGTTTTTGTTTCATTCCACCGGATAATTTTCCGGCTCTTCTGTCTTTAAAGGGTTCAATCTGGATGTATATATCTTTGATCAGATCATAATTCTCTTCAATAGTTGTTCCGAAAATTGTAGCAAAGAACCGGAGATTTTCTTCAACAGTAAGATCCTGATATAAGGAAAACCTGCCGGGCATATAACCTACATGGTTACGGATCTCTTTATAATCTTCAACCACATCGTATCCTGCCACTGTAGCCACCCCCTCATCGGCTAAAAGTAAAGTGGTCAGGATACGAAAAATAGTGGTTTTACCTGCCCCGTCGGGCCCGATCAGACCAAATAATTCACCCTCTTTTACTTCAAAGGAAATGTCATCAACGGCTTTAAGATCGCCATAGGATTTACTGATATGTTTTAAGGAAATGCTCAACTTTTTTATAGATTTAAGATGCTGTTTGCTTTTTATTCATCATTCTCGGAACCTGAATATACAGTATTGAGATCACTACCCATACTACTGACCTGAACAGCATGGCCATCTGACTCTCATGTGCGGCTGTATCACTAAAAAATCTTAAATAAAGAAAGATGAGAAAATGTAAGGTCAGTATAAAAGTGATGATGTTGTTGGCCCGGTAATTGTTTTTCCACATCATATACGCAGCAAAAAGCGATACTATTCCCATAACTACATTATAAACTACCAGCCAGGTTAAAATATTATAATCTTTGGTATCGATACCCAGTAAAACCTTTGAACCGGCAAAAATGGACATGAGTCCGATCAATGCTGCCAGAGCTGCTGCAATTTTCTTTAAAATGTTCATTTTATTTAAATTTTATAATTATTAGTTTTGTCGAAAGTCGAAAGTCGAATGTCGAATGTCGAAAGTCTAAAGTCGAAAGTCCAATGTCGAAAGTCAATTCTTTTTTAAACAACTTTTTATTTCTCAATCCACATTTCGGCGGGCATACCAATTTTAAGGCTGCCATCATTTTCCACATCAATTTTTACGGCATAGACCAGATTTACCCTTTCTTCTTTGGTTTGAATGATCTTTGGGGTAAATTCAGCTTCAGAGGCGACCCAGCTTACAATTCCGGAATAACTTTTCATCTCTTTTCCCTGATCAATTTTTACCGTCACTTCCTGTCCGATCTTAATATCCGGTAGTTGGGTTTCGCTGATAAAAACACGGAGTTGCAGTTTTGACAGATCTGCAATTTTGTACAACGGACGGCCAAAACCAGTGATCTCATTGGGCTCGGCATATTTTACCAAAACAGTTCCGTTAACCGGATTAACGATTACACTTTTTGAGATCTGATCTTCCAGCTGTTTTACCTGAACATCAAGGCTTTTCAATTCATTGATGATGGGAGCATTTTGTGTTTCCACACTGATGATCTGCTGTTTCAGCATATCGATCTTCCCGTTGATATCATCGAGCTGTTTTTGTGTGCCGGCATTGGCTGCGATCAGGTTTACGATACGTTTTTTAGAAATTTCGGCTGTTTTTAACTGAGATTTCAGAACATTGATCTGTGAAAGCACTCCTTTCGATTTGGAAGCAATAACTTTTTTTGATGCCTTTAACTGCTCTTTTTTTAGCGATAACTGTATGGTGTCGATATAACCTATAACAGTATTCTTTTTCAGTTGCTGGCCCTCGGTTACATCAAACTTGATCAGTTTTCCGTTAGCTTCGGCTGAAATAGTTGTTTCTACAGCTTCAAAATTTCCGTATCCGTCAGCCAGATCGTTATTTGAGTTACAGGAGCTCAGAAAAAGGATCAACAGGGGGATGTATAAAAATTTAAATCGTTTCATGTGTTTATTTTTTTTGAGTTTAAATACCTTGAATTACTTTATAATTTGCCTGTGCGAGCAAGCGCTGGATCTGATGTGTTTTTAAATTGGTTTGTGCTTCATACAGATCGGTTAATTTTTCTACATAATCGGATGAGGTGATCACACCGTTCTTTAATTGTGATTCGCTTGTTTTAAGAATCTCTTTTCTCAGATCGATTATGGTTTGGTCACTTTTAATAAATTCATCATATTTCTTTATTTCCAGCGATTGCTGTTCAACCATCATATTGGTTTTCAGCTTAAATTCTTCCAGCTCACTGTCAATGATCTGCTTATTTATTTCAAGTGCCTGAGTTTGTTTTTTGGTTTTTTCCCAGTCGAAAACATTCCAGTTAAGCTTTAATCCTACAATATAAAAGGACTGGAATGTGTTATCCAGCGGGTTGATACCGGGATTTCCATATCCGCCCTGGGCGAAACCATACAATTTTGGGATACGGTTCTTTTTAAGCAGGGATGCTGAATTATCAATTTGTGATTTTTGCAGATCGAACAATTCCAGTTCAGGTCGATTCAGTGTGGCACTTAAGGTTGATGACAATTCAGGGTATTCAAAAACAGTCTGATCAGAGATGTCGGTTCCTAAATATTTTTCCAGAGATTGTATCAGATTCTTACGGGAACTTTCAATATCGGTAAGTTGTTGCTCTACCTTTAAGAGTTCGGCAGCAAGAACAGCATCTGAAGATGGAAGCACAGCACCGTATTTAATTCCTGCTTTGATCTCCTTAAGCTTTTCATTGATTTGCTTTTGTTTGGCCTGAAGAAGAGTCTTTTTTTCCTGAAGCAGAAGCACAGAAAAATACAGCTGATTGATATTGGGTTTTAACTGGTAAAGAGCCACATTTACCTTTTGTAACTGAGTCAACGATTTGGCATTTTCCTCTTCAATAGCAGCATCAATGGTGCCACCGCCGTAGATGAGCTGGTTGAGGCTTAGCGTGGCTTTATATTGGTCTTTGTTGGGCAGGTCAATGAGTATTCCGGGATTGTCAATTGGAAAGTGAATCACATCCGACTGGTAAGTGGCCTGAGCATCCAGATCGATTTTCGGATATTTCCGGGTCTTGATAATTTCTGAGTTTAAGGCCGACTGTTCTTTAACCAGTTTGCTTTGTTTGGCCTTGGGATAATTGGTTTCAGCCAGACTGTAACATTGCTCCAGGCTTAATTTATCCTGGGCAAAACTGCTGATCCCAAAAAATAAAAATAATATAAATAATAAGTTTCTCATAACTATAACTTTATAGATTGTATGATAAAATCGGCTACTTCGGTCTTTCGGTTTTCTAAAAGCACTTTAAATTCCTTATCGGAGGTTTCCAGAAATCCTTTTAACAAGGGAGCCCCTATAAACGGAAAAATGTTTAGGGCAAGAATGTTGATAAACAATTGTTCGGCTGAAATGTCCTTTATCTTTCCTTTTTTAACCGCTTCTTTGATCTGATTTTTAAATTTTTTCATTCCCGGTATATTTTTAGAAGAGATCAGTTCGGTAACAAATTCCGGATTCCGGTTGAGTTCCTGTAAAATAAAATTTGGTAAATACGGATGCTTTACCATAAAGGAAGTATAGTTGTAGGTGAAATCAGTTATTTTTTCGCAAATATCCTTGTCGGAACTCAGTATGGTATTGATTTGCGGAGAAAGTGTATTAAAAGCACTTTTAAAAACCGCTTCAAATAGTTTTTGCTTGCTGCGATAATAATAATGCAGCAAAGATTTGTTGATCTTGGCCTCATCGGCAATTTCCTGCATACGTGCTCCCGACATTCCTTTGTTTTCAAAAATACGCCTGGCAGCGGTTAATATTTTTTCTTCGGCAGAGGTTTCTTTACTCATAATATTTAATTAAATGGTTCAACCAAACAGTTTAACCAAATGGTCAGCAAATGTAGGTTTTATTTTTAAATTGACAAAATTTCAGTTACTTTTGTTAAGACGGTGAGATGTAAATAACTTCTAAACAATCGGTTTACAATAGTTAGAATGCAAATCAGATAAATATTGATTTTAGGTATTTAGAGCTAAAAATCTATAAAAAGAGTAAAAATCTTA
>QNYL01000270.1 GCA_003973375.1 Flavobacteriia bacterium | reverse complement strand
ATATCAGCTGTTAGCAATTTTGCTCCTGCTGATCTCTTCGTGTAATGAAGGAAAGAAAACCAATTTATTAACGGATCTGCCTACGGATAATTCACGGGTGTGGATTGGAAATGAATACTGGGCAAATCCATTACAGGACTGGCAATTGAATCATGGTCAGATAGAATGTGTAGGCAGCGGCGGATACAGAAATATTTTTTTACTGACCAATGAAATAGGGTCGGAAAAAGGTGATTTTAAATTAAGTGTTAAGGCCAAAAATTTAGTTGGTAAAGATACTCTGACAAAAGGCTGGATCGGATTTGAGATAGGGGTTAGAGGTGAATTTAATGATTATCGTGACAGCGCCATCCGGGGTCGTGGTTTCCCTATTGGAATTACAACTTCCGGGCAAATGTTTATCGGAAACCTGGATTCTGAACATAAAGTACTGCCAGAAGGTTTACCAGATGATTTCACTCTTGAAGTGAGCGCAGATCAGCAGAAAAACGGAAAGTATAAAATTACACTTAAGGTAAAAGATGCAGCGAAGGAAGAGAGTATCAGCCGTGACGATGTTCAGCCGGAATGGATTGAAGGCGGAATCAGTTTGATGTGCCATAGCGGAGCTTTAAAAGAGTTTCCGGGAAAACTGAAATTGCCAGAATACCCCAGCTGGGGAACTTCACGGGATAAACGAAGGGGAGGGAATGTTAAATTCGGATTCTCTGACTTGAAAGTTTCCGGAAGTAAAATTGTTCAACATAAAGAACAGGCTTATGGCCCGATACTATTTACACAACATACACTGAGCAATAAAATATTGAAATTGACAGCTCAAATGCCACCGATAGGAGAAAAAGACGGCCAAGTGGTGGAATTTCAGACAAAAACAGACGGAAAGTGGAAAACAATGGCTAAAGCCAATATCAATAAGCTTTCAAGAACAGCTACTTTCAAATTAAAAAACTGGGATACTTCAAAAGATATTCCTTACAGAGTGGCATATCAATTGTACGACAGTGGAAACACAATAAAAGATTACTATTTTGAAGGCAGCATACGTAAAGAACCTTTGGATAAAGAGGAAATTGTAGTCGCCGGATTTACAGGGAATAATGATCTTGGTTTCCCGAATACAGATATCTTTAAAAGTGTTAAATATCAAAATCCCGATTTGTTGTTTTTCTCAGGAGACCAGATCTACGAAGGAGTTGGTGATTACGGGGCTTTGATCAACCGGAAAAATGTAGAAAAATCAACCCTGGATTATTTACGTAAATGGTACTTATTCGGGTGGGCTTACGGCGATTTATTAAAAGAAATTCCTTCGGTTTGCTTGACTGATGACCACGATATGTATCATGGCAACATCTGGGGTGCAGGAGGTATCCCAACACCCGAGGGCTTGGGAGGTGCAGCAGCTCAGGATCTGGGTGGATATAAAATGCCTCCCGAATGGGTAAATATGGTTCAGCGAACACAAACTTCTCATATGCCGGATCCTTTTGATCCCACACCTGTAGCACAGGGAATCGGGGTGTATTATACCGATATGAAGTACGCAGGGATCAGTTTCGCAATGCTTGAAGATCGTAAATTTAAATCGGCACCAAAGCCTTTGTTACCTAAGGCGAAGATTTACAATGGATGGATGCAAAATGTCAATTTTGATGCTGCTAAAAATGCCGATGTAAAAGGAGCTGTTTTACTGGGTGATCGTCAATTGAAATTTTTAGAGCACTGGAGTGCCGACTGGAGTAACAATACCTGGATGAAAGTGGTGCTTTCGCAGACGATCTTTGCCAATGTGGCTACCTTGCCTTATGCCGACAGTCATTCTGATAATATCGTTCCCAAATTAAGGATATTGAAAAAAGGAGAATATCCTCCTGATGATGTGCCTGTTTCAGATTTTGATTCGAATGCATGGCCTCAAACCGGCAGAAATAAAGCCGTAAAAACAATTCGGAAATCCTTTGCCTTTCATTATGCAGGTGATCAGCATTTGGGAAGTACCATTCAGTATGGTGTAGATGATTTTAATGATGCGGGTTATGCTTTTTGTGTGCCTTCTATTTCGAATGTATGGCCACGCCGCTGGTATCCTTCAATAGAAGGAAAGAACAGAAAAAAAGGAGATCCCAGATATACAGGTGAATATGTAGATGGTTTTGGAAATAAAATATCGGTTCATGCCATTTCAAATCCGGTATTTACCGGGAAAAAACCTTCCAAGTTGTACGATCGGGCTACGGGCTACGGAATAGTTCGTTTTAATAAAAATACAAGAGATATTACTATAGAATGCTGGCCGAGACAGGCAGATCCTAAAACTGATAAGCAGTATGACGGATGGCCTGTAGTAATCAATCAGAGTGATAATTTTTTAAAGAATGCCCGTCTGTTCCTGCCTGAAATTCAGGTTAAGGGAATGAAAAATCCGGTAGTTCAGGTGATCGATGAAAAAACTGATGAAATCGTTTTTACAATCCGTATCAAGGGAACAAAATATCAGCCTAAAGTGCTGAAAAAAGGAAATTATACGATTAAGGTTGGCGAACCCGGAACAGGAAAAGAAAAAGTATTGTCTCATCTTCCTGCAACTGATAAAAAAGGGGAAAAAGTAAAAGTTCAATTTTAATATTAGAAAATGAAGAAAGTCGGTTTATTATTTATAATAGTTGTATTGTTTTTTGGGTCATGCAAAAAAGATAAAAAGGAAATAGTAAAGGCTAAAAAGCCTAACATTGTCTATATCCTGGCAGATGACCTGGGTTATGGGGATCTAAGTTGTTACGGACAGCAAAAATTTAATACGCCCAATATCGATCAGCTGGCTAAAGAAGGAATGCTCTTTACGCAGCATTATTCAGGAACAACGGTATGCGCTCCTTCCCGCTCTTCACTGATGACCGGACAGCATACAGGTCATACTTTTATTCGTGGAAATAAAGAAATTCAACCGGAAGGACAGTATCCGCTGGAAGCTTCTGTAGTAACCCTGGCTGAACTCCTTAAAAAAGGAGGCTATGTTACCGGTGGTTTCGGAAAATGGGGCTTGGGATACCCGGGTTCTGAAGGGGAACCAAACAATCAGGGATTTGATAAATTCTATGGATATAATTGTCAGAGGTTGAGTCATAACTATTACCCTTCTCATTTGTGGGATAACCAGACCAAAGTGATCCTGAAGGGTAATTCGGGAAATCAAAATACGCAGTATGCTCCTGAATTGATTCATAAAGAGGCCCTCGCCTTTCTGGAAAAGAACAAAGACACCACTTTTTTTATGTACTATCCCTCTGTGATTCCACATGCAGAATTAATTGTTCCGGAAAAATATCTAAAAAGATACCGGGGAAAACTGGAGCCTGAAAAAAGCTTTCAGGGTGCTGATAAAAAATTCAGTAAAAAGGGTGAGAACGGAACCTATCAAAGAAATGGAGGTTATAATTCGCAAAAAGAAGCACATGCAGCTTTTGCAGGAATGATCAGTTTACTCGATGATCAGGTGGGTGAGATTAGGAAAAAACTGGAAGAACTGGGAATTGCGGATAATACCATTATTATATTCACTTCAGATAACGGCCCTCATAAAGAAGGAGGTGCTGATCCTGATTATTTCAACAGCAATGGAAAGCTGAGGGGATATAAGCGCGATGTATATGAAGGAGGAATCCGGGTTCCGATGATTGCTTACTGGCCAGGAAAAATAAAAGCTAACACGGCCTCCGAACATATTTCTTCATTTTGGGATGTTTTGCCAACATTTTGTGAAGTTGCCGGAGTTAAAACACCTGAAAATACGGATGGAATTTCTTTTTTACCCGAATTAACCGGTGCCGATCAGAAAAAGCACGATTATTTGTACTGGGAATTCCATGAGCGAAAAGGGAGACAAGCGGTTAGAATGGGCAACTGGAAAGGCGTAAGATTGAAGATGGAAAACAACCCTAATGCTCCGGTAGAATTGTACGATCTTACTTCGGATATTGGAGAAACGAATGATGTTGCAAAGGATAATCCTGAGATAGTAAAGAAAATAGAAAAGATCATGAAGGAGGCGCATGTAGAATCACCTGCGTTTAAATTTAAATATGAAAAAGCAAAAAGTGAAGAAGGTAAACAGTAAATTTTATACAGGTTTTAATTCATTTAGGATTGTTTTATGGGTTTTATTGATCGTTACAGGCCTTGGTTCCTGTAAAGAAAAGGGAATGCTTCTGGCTGAAAAAGGGAAGTCGGATTATCAAATTGTAACACCGGAAAATGCGGATCAGAAGATAATTTTTTCCGCAAAGGAATTACAAAACTATTTACAAAAAACAGCAAAGGTAAAGATTCCCGTAGTTGATCAGAAGGATCAGGATAAGAATAAAAAAAGCATATTCCTTAAAATCTTAAGCATTGATAAGAATACGGTTTCTATTAGATCGGAAGGGGATGATCTGATCATTGGCGGAGGATCTGCAGAAGCTGTAAAAAATGCAGTATATGTATTTTTAGAAGAATATCTCGGTTGCGACTGGTATGCGCCCGATGCTGAGAAGGTTCCCGAACATAAATCCTTGGTGTTAAAAACACCGGTGAAATATAGCTATACTCCTGAAATTGTTACCCGTACGGTTCATTCCCGATTGTTTTACGACGATCCGGTATTTGCCGGTAAATTAAGAGTAACAACCGAGTCCTTTCCTCATTATGTGCCCGGTGCAAGAGTACATACTTTCCGAAAATTTGTCCCTGAAGAAAAATATTATAAAGAACATCCCGAGTATTTTGCTTTGCGTAACGGAAAACGTATTCCCACACAATTGTGTTTAACCAATAAGGAGGTTTTAAAAATAGTAAAGGATTCTGTTGCAGCACTGTTTAAAAGAAACCCCGGTGCAAGGGTGATCTCTGTAAGTCAGAATGACAATACGCAATACTGCACCTGCGATGACTGCAGTAAGATCGATCAGCAGGAGGGGAGCCCTGCGGGAAATATGATCCGTTTTGTAAATAAAGTAGCTGCCGATTTTCCCGATAAAACCATATCGACACTGGCTTATCAATATACACGCAAACCCTGCAAGACCAGGCCGGCAGAAAATGTGCTCATCACCTTGTGTTCGATAGAATGTGACCGGAGCGCTCCGATCACAGAAAAATGTACGCCTTTTGCAGAGGATCTCAGAGGATGGAATAAATTAACAAGTCATATCAGGATTTGGGATTACACCACGCAATTCACTAATTTTTTGGCTCCTTTTCCGAATATTTACACTTTACAGCCCAATATTAAGTTTTTCAGAGACAATCATGCCAAATGGATCTTTGAACAGCACAGTTCTAATCCGAGTGAATTGTTTGAGCTGAGATCGTATCTAACCGCAAAATTATTGTGGAATCCGGATAAAAAGACTACAGATGAGATCCTAACAGATTTTACCGGAGGCTATTATGAGGAGGCCGGTTCTTTTGTAAAAAAATACATCGACCTGATCCATCAGAAGATCAAGGAAGATCCTGATTTCTTTTTATTTCTTTATGGAGATCCTTCACAGGCATTTGATTCGTACCTGAATCCTGAATTATTAAAAACCTATGATGGTTTTTTTGATCAGGCAGAAAAAGCTGTAGAGGAGAAACCTGTTGTTCTGCAGCGGGTAAAGGAAGCCAGGCTGGGAGTGGATTATGCCATTCTGGAGGCCTGCAGAAAAAATCTCTCTAAAGATTTTACCCTTACAAAACCGGATAAAAATGGTAATAAAATGGTAAATCCATATGTGGAAAAGAAACTGGAACAGTTTATGGAAACCTGTAATAATGCGGATATCACCATGATGAATGAAATGCGGTTTACTGTAAAAGATTATTATAATTCCTATAAAAAAGCACTTGCTGTGGCTACACAACCCAATAAGGCTTTGGGTAAAAAGGTTGCCCTGCTAACCAAGCCCAAGAAATATGCTAATGAGGATCCGCAGGTACTTACTGATGGAGCTTTGGGAGGTAACGGATTTTATGCCAACTGGCTCGGATTTGAAGGGAATGACCTGGAAGCAGTTATCGATCTTGGTGAATTACAACCGGTAAGTTCTGTTTCAACAGCATTTTTGCAGGTAACCAATCATGTGGTTTTCTTTCCTCTGGAGGTAACCTATTATTATTCAAATGATAACAAGATTTTCCATAAATTAGGAACAATTAAAAATAAATATCCTTTGACTAAAAAGAGTAAAGTAAATGATATTCAGTATTTTAACCTTAAGTTCCCAAAAGTCGATGCAAAGTATATAAAGATCAAAGCCCTTAGTATGAAGACACCGCCTTACTGGCATCATGCCGCAGGACAGCCTTCGTGGATCTTTGCGGATGAGGTGCTGATCAATTAAATACAGAATGAAAATAAATCGGTTGAATGATCAGGGGTATTATTCAGATACAAAAATTGGAAATAAATTGTATAAATAAAAAAAGTATCTTTGTAATATTAAAATCTATTTTATGGTATTGGTATTAAAGCAAGGGGCTACAAAGAAAAGGATTAGAACAATTTTAGATAATCTGGCAAGAGAAATCAAACCTAAGGGAGTTGATGTGTATAAATATTGCGGGAAGATAAATCTGAAAAAAGATGCATTAAATATCCAAAAAGACCTCCGTAATGAATGGAAATAAATTATTCTTTGATACGAACATTGTTTTGTATTTATTAAACGGAGATCAAACTTTAGCAGAGTTATTGAATAACAAATAATTGTATATTTCTGTTATAACCGAATTGGAATTATTAGCTTTTAAAGATATTACAACAAAAGAAGAAAGAATAATTAAAGACTTTGTTGCACA
>QNYL01000279.1 GCA_003973375.1 Flavobacteriia bacterium | reverse complement strand
AAAAAACATCTACATAATCCAGCCCCATCCTTTTTAAACTCTGATCACAACTGGCAATCAGGTATTTTCTTGAGCCAAAGTTTCCATAAGGGCCCGGCCACATATCATAACCGGCCTTTGAACTGATAAAGAGTTCATCTCGAAACCTCATCAGGTCGAGTTTTAAGATCTTACCAAAATTCACTTCAGCAGAACCATAGGGCGGACCGTAATTATTGGCCAGATCAAAATGTGTTATTCCGTGATCAAAAGCAGTTCTGATGGTTTTCCTGAAATTTGCAAAAACATCAACAAAGCCAAAATTATGCCACAGACCCAAAGAGATTGCAGGCAATAAAACACCACTGTTACCCGATCTTCTGTAGATCATTTTATCATATCGGTTTTGTGCAGGAATATAGTCTGTATTCATCTTTTAATTTTTAAATCCTTATAAAAGTACACATTTCTATAAACATTTTTTTTTAAAAATCCTTTTAATGATCATTTTAGCCAATTTTTAATTTCAACAGGAAGATTAGGTTATTTTTATAGATAAAAAAGTATCTTTAGACTTTAAAATTCCATTCAAAAATGAAGAACAGCACTAAATATTTACTTATTTCCCTGGCAACTTTTATTATTGGATATATTTATCTGAGATTTGCTTATGCAAGTACGCAGGATATTCCGTTTGCACAGGAAATCGTACTGGTAGTTTTAGGCACAATTGTAACCATTGCTATTACAGCAGCACTTTTAAATAAACAAAGTGAAGTTGAAATTGAGAAGGAACAGCGGGTAAAAGTCTTTGATTTGAAATCAAATCTCTATTTTGATCTTATCGAATTTATAGAAAGTATTTTAGAAAAGAGTGAGATCACCGATAAGGATCTAATCACTCTGGAATTTTTAACCCATAAGATCTCCGTTGTTGCAAATCTGGATGTTCTGGAAGCCTATTCTGATTTTACAAAAGTTTTTAAGGAGACTACATTAGACTCTAAGATCAATGCGCTGGAATCGGATGCTATTTCTGCTGAACTGGCCAGGTTATGCGGGGCCATTCGTTATGATCTGATCAGCAAGGAGGATGATACATCAATAAAAGTACAGAAACTGATCGATCGTAATATTCATACTTTAATTGATGAAGATCCTAATTTGAAAAAATAAATTCGATCTCAAAGTATCAAGGACTCTAATTCTTAATCGCTATTTGCTATTCGATTTTTAAAAAAAATGCGTTAATGATTTAATCATTTGGTCTGACTATTCTGATTTCGCTAATAAACTGTTTAAGACCGTTGCAATACTCTTTTGAAATATAAAATAAAGACAATTATTTGCCCAACTTCTTCCTACTCTAAAAACCTGCTTCGCAGCAAGGCGAGCCTGCCTTTGCAGGCAGGTTTACAACTAATTGCGGTATGTACTATATTTTTTGTTGCCACAGGTTTTTATTTATTCCGTAACAAATACATTTTTCGTATTCGGGATATTCTTTCAATTCTGGATGCTTAAATTCTCCAATTTTTTTCATACCTATTTTTTTCATCACGTTTTCCGATTTAGAATTTTTCACTGTACAAGTGGCGATGACTTTTTCTAAATTCAACTCGTTAAAAGCAAACTCAAGACACTTTTTTGCACCCTCAGTTGCGTATCCATTTCCCCAAGTATTCTTTTTCAGTCTCCAACCAATGTCAACCGCAGGTGTAAATTCAGTCTTATATTCTTGAAAAGCCAAACCAACAAATCCGATTAATTCTTCATTTTCCAAAGTTTCTGTGGCGAAGTAAGTATGTCCGTTTTTTTCAAAGTGTTTTTTAAAACGCTCAATCAGTTCTGCAGACTCTTTTTCTGTCAATGGTTTGGGAAAATGTTCCATCACTTCCAAATCCGCATTTAGTTTCGCAAATTCGGTCAAATCGTTTTCAGTCCAATTGCGAAATCCAAGTCTTTCAGATTTAAAAATGTAGTTCTTTTTCAATTTTAGTTCGGTTTTTCTCAAATGTGTGGTAACTACAGATAAAACCACCCGGTGAATAATACTTTGATTTATTTTTTATAAACGGTTTTTCCTTCTTTAATGGTTTCCACAACCTTAATATCCTTCATTGCATCCACATTTTCTAACTTTAAAGGATTCTTATCCAGAATAACAAAATCTGCTAACAGCCCGGTTTTAATTTTACCTTTTCTGTTTTCTTCAAAGAACTGGAATGCCGGTCCGGTAGTGATCTGTTGCAAAGCTGTATAGGCATCAATTCTTTGGTCAGGGCCAAGGATCTTTCCGCTACGGGTTTCTCTTTTCATAGAGGTCCACATCACAAAGAAAGGATCTAAAAGCGTAACGTTAAAATCGGTATGATTGGAGGTAATGATACCCAGGTCGTTTGCCGCTTTGATCGGACTGATAAACGAGGCTTTCTTTTCTCCAACATTTCTAATATGCACATCTCCCCAGTAAAATACATGATTGGTAAAATACGAAGGTGTAATACCCAGTTCGACATATTTTTTTAAATGTTCCGGCTTTTGAAATTGTGAGTGAATAATGACCGGACGCTTATTATCGCCAGCTTTAACGCCTGCCTTTTCAATAGCGTAGATCGCATCTTCAATAGCTCCGTCACCATTGGCATGAAATATAATCTGAATGTTGTTATCTACCATTGTTTTTGCAAGTTTGGCCAACGGTTCTCTAGGAATAGACGTATTGCCCACCAAGTTTTTCTCTCCATTAGGTCCTGGCACTTTATAAGGTTCAGCCATATAAGCAGTTAATCCTTGAGGAGAACCATCCAGAGTAAACTTACCGCCTTGAAACTTTAAATGATTATCGTATTTACCGAAAGGATACTCCGGATTATTTAACCATTTATCCATTTCGGTAAAACCAGGTAAGGAAGCTATATCAATAAAGAAACGACCTTCTTTTGCTGCTCTTTTTAAGGTATTCATATCTTTGATATGGGTATATCCCTCAACAGCTTGCGTATAACCATTACTGGTATAAAGCATTTGAGCAGCCTTCATCAAATTCATCATTTCGTCTTCTGAAGGTTGAGGAAGTTTATCAAATACAGGCATATACGCCATTTCCATCAATAAACCTGCCGGCTCATTGGTGCCGGGTAAACGTGCAATAACACCTCCTTCCGGAGTTTTTGAATTCTCATCTAATCCTGCCCACTCTAATGCCTTGGAGTTTAAAACACCACCGTGCATAGAAATATGAATGATCAACACTTTGTTATTTGGGAATGCTTTATCCAGATCTAATTTGGTAATATGCCGCTTTTCTTTTAAAAGATCCTGATCATAGCCCCAGCCAACGATCCATTCACCGTCCTTAATACCCTGTTTTTCTTTAAAATCCTGTAGCTTTTTTATCATCGAAGGGATATCTGTTACAGTTCCCATTGGAGGCGAAGCTACATTTACCTGGGTTACCATCAGAACAGCCGACATAAAATGCCCGTGCGGATCGATAAATCCGGGTAACATGGTTTTTCCTTTTAAATCGTATTTTTCTGCATCGGCATATTTTTTAAGCGCCTTATCTTTGCTGCCTACAAACACGATCTTGTCGTTGTCACGAACAACCGCCTCGGCATATTGCGGCTTGTCGCCGTCCATCGTAATGATGTCGCCCCCAAAATAAAGGGTTTGTTCGGAAGCTTTTTTATCCACTCCGGATTTTTCCGTCTTTTTTTCGTTATTGCAGCTCACAAAGAGCGCTGCAAACATCAGGAATACTGAAATCTTTTTGAACATTTTTATTTTTTTTAGTTTCTATTGTTTTTTTAAGGTTGCCACTTTGGTCATTTTATAGTTTCCTTTTAGATCACGGTACACAACGGTGTTCCACACCTCTCCGTTATTGAGCTTAAAATCAATATCGTAATTAACTCCAGCAACTACCTGGGTTTTAACTTTTACTATTTTATCGAGTTTTGCGGAAGTATTCATTTTTTTTAAAACAAAATCCAGCGCTTTTTCTACTTCGGGAGTTACCTGGGTTTCACTCCAGCCCCCTGCTAATTGCTTTTCTTTTTTGTTCAAATGAACCTTGCCATGATAAATGGAACCCACCACAAAAATGTCTTTGATTTGCATTGGATTAACTTTAAAAGGGTTTTCTTTAAGCAGAGTAAAATTGGCATCTTTTCCAACTTTTATGGAGCCAATTTTATCTCCCAGTTGAAGTGTTCTGGCAGCCATAATTGTAATTGCTTTCATAGCAGTAAACACATCTATTCTTTGGTCTTGCGAAACCCTTGTTCCTTCACTGGTTACTCTGTTTACAGCAGTCCAGGCCAGGGTAAGTGGTTCTGCCGGTGCCATGGCAAAATCAGAATGGAATGAAAACGGAATACCTCTGTCTTGGAGTAATTTTATCGGCACTAAGTTATGAGCTCTTTTGGGGCCTAAGCCATATTTAGCGTATTTATCTGATAAAGCCCACAAATAATACGGATTTACCGAGGCTTCAATACCCAATTCTTTCATTTCATCGGCTTGCTCGGCAGTAAAATATCCTAAATGATGCAAGGTTAATTGATGGTCTTTTCTTGGGTTTCGCTTCATCATTGAACGGGTAATATCTATGCATCTTTGAATGCCTAAATCACCATTGGCGTGAATGTGAATTTTGTATCCTCTATCCCAAAAATAATTCATTTGCTTTTTGAATAAGGCAAGTGGTGTCATCCATTGTCCTTTAAAACCATCCGAATATCCATCTTTCATTTGCATCGCCAAGGAATAGATCGCTCCATCGGCAAATAATTTTACTTGTTTTGGCAAGATCTTGATATTCTTAGTGTCGTATTTAGCAGGGGTAGTTTCCATAAATTCAGCCGCTTTTTCAATACTGCCTTTCATATTAGTAAGTTGTGTACCACTTAAAATATTATACACTTCGTAAGGTGGATTTTTATCCATTTCTGCTTTTAACAGATTATATTCCATATCGAAATTTACGTTGGGGAAACCGGGCTCGTCAATGGTTGTAATTCCGTTCTTCTCCATAAGCAAGGTCATATCTTCCAAACCTTTTGCATATTTCTTCGGGGCTAACATATACTTACTTAATTTAGGTGCCATAGCCATCCAGCCACCTTCGAAAAAATGTCCTTTATTCCAATCTGCTTGTGGATTGCCTTTAAATTCCTCTTCTTTTAATCCCACTATATTGATGGCTTTATCGTTAAAAAATGCTTCATGGAATGAACGATGTAATACAACCAAAGGAATATTAGGCGCAATCTGGTTAAGTATTTTCCGGTTTAAATCTCCGTGCCATAATTGATGATAACCCCATACAAACAGGATTTCTCCTTCTTTGCCGTTTTTAGCAACCGATTCTTTTAAACGCTTTATAAATTCATCGTGACTACCCACACCTTTTTTTATCCCGCCAGGTACATTCCAGTTGTGAGGAGCAATAATATCACCTGATAAAATTACTGCTGCAATGAGTGGGTGTAAGTGCGGCTCAATAAACCCGGGCATCATGGTCTCTCCTTTTAAGTCGTATCTCTCTGCATTGCCATATTTTTTTTCAGCCTCTGCTTTTGAACCCACAAAAACAATTTTGTCTTTATCGCGAACAACTGCTTCCACATATTGTGGAGCATCGCCTTCCATGGTTATGATATCACCACCGTAATAAAGGCTTTGGTTTTTATTTATTTGTTGATTGGAATTCTTTTCTGCATTATTGCAGGCAAACAATGTTAAAATAAACACTGACAGGATCAATAATCTAATTTTCATAATTTTAATTTTATTTCTGAATTAATCAGTTTTAAAAGATCTATATAAATTTTTACAAAAAATTTATTAAACAAGAAACACACTTAACAATTGTTAATTTATAAAAAACTATTTTTTATTAAAAATTGTTGTTGTCCGGTAAACCGGATAATTTATAATTATTTTTCTTAACCTCCTGATTTTCAATTTTAATATTTTTCACTTTCAAAAGTAAGCTCCTATCATGTCGGGGAAAAGGTACTTTAATACTTTAATTTTTCTTTTTGGATGATTGCCATCCAGCTCTTCTCCGGGTCTTCCAAAAAGGCATAAATATTAATATAACGTGAATAATGGATATAAAAAGGAGTGTTTTTATTTATATTTTATACTGATATTGAGTTTATTACAGTAATAAAAACACTCTTATGCTTAAGGATAAAGTTACGGAATTTTATGTAGAAATGGACAATTTTTACATAGAATTTGCTAAAATGATCGAAAATCGTCCAAAGATTAAGGATTCATCAGTTAAAAGGCGTAACAGGCCGAGTAAATTATCTGATTCAGAGATGATGAGTATTTACTTAAGATTGATTTATTCCTTCATCAATTCTTCTAAATAAGCAAATGCGTCTTCTCCTTTACCTGTATACTTTTTTATAATTTTTCCGTTAGGGTCTATAATAAATTTAGTTGGGAAACCAGAAACATTGAATTTTAAAACAAAATTATCATCATTTGTGCCTTTAACATTCAATACTTGCTGCCAATGGTAACCTTTTTTCTTTAAGAAAGCAATGACACTTTCTCTAGAATCTCCTGAATTTACACCAAGAACTTCCATTTTATCTTTATGTTTTTCCAAAAAAGATTTGACATGTGGCATTTCTGCAACACATGGACCACACCAAATACCCCAAAAATCAATCAATACATATTTACCTCTATAAGATTTTAAATCAAATTTCTTATTGTCTAATGTAGAGGTTGTTACAATTTCTGGAGCCAAATTACCGAGTTTTACTTTGTTTATTGCCTTAACTCTTTTTTCAACTTCTTTATAAAAGGGTATAGTATCTAAATTAGTGTCAATTTTA
>QNYL01000123.1 GCA_003973375.1 Flavobacteriia bacterium | reverse complement strand
TTTTTCTTGTTAACTTTATGTTTATTAAGAAAATAGTCCAATGTTGCTACCATAGAAGAAGTTATAAATAGCTCATTATGGGAATTTACCAGCTTATCATTGGCCTTAACTTCGCCTGATTTAACCTTAAAGAAAGTAATCTGACCTAAATTAGGTTCGTGAATGGTTTTATAGATGAATAATGCTGTTGGCCCGTTCGGATCGCAAACCACATCTTCTCCCTCTACACTCTGTTCAGGTACCATATCAGCCGATCCCGGAGCCACATTATCAATAAAGCCCATCAATCGTCCGCTACCCATATCATGCAAGGCAGAAATACAGAAAACCGGAAAAAGTTCATGATTCAGCATACCTTTTTTAATACCCGCTCTCATCTCATCTTCATTCAGGGTTCCTTTATCAAAATAAAGTTCCATCAACTCTTCATCATTTTCAGCAGCTTTTTCCACCAGTTCGTTGTGCAACATGTCGGCAAGTTCTTTCTGATCTTCAGGAATATCAAATTTCTCCGGTTTACCTCCTTCAGGCCCGAACTTATACATTTTCATCTTCAGCACATCAATAATACATTGTGCTCCGTCAACTACAAGCGGATACTGAATTTTCACGGCGTTGTTACCTACCATGTCAACGATACTGTTATAACTTTGGTCGTAATTTGCCTTAGCGTGATCTATCTGATTAATTACAAATATTGTTGGTTTGCTGTAACGGTTAATGTATCCCCAAATGATTTCGGTTCCAACCTCAACACCATGCTGTGCATTCACAAGCATCACTACTGAATCAGCTACATGCATAGTTGAAGCGATCTCTCCCATAAAATCATCTAAACCGGGAGTATCGATGATATTAATTTTATAATTACGCCATTCAGTATGAAGGGTTGTAGAATAAACGGAAGTTTCTCTTTCATGCTCGATATCGTGATAATCGGATACCGTATTTTTATCTTCTCTTGTTCCCCGACGGTTCAACAGGCCGGCTTCAAATAACATGGTTTCGGCAAGAGTGGTCTTGCCGCTGGCGTGGGCGCCAACCAAAGCAATGTTTTTAATGTGTTTATCATCGTATATTTTCATGGTATATAACTTTAAGATTAATTCAGCCTAAAGTTATAAAAATAAATAAACATAATTATATAATAATTGTTAGTAGTTTAAAAGAAATGAATTAGAGGGGTATTTTTGTCTTTAATTGCTCTACAATATTAAAAACGGCAGGGCAAATTTCGGTATTATTCAGGGTAAGTTGTGTAAGCTGAATAAATTTTTTCCTGTCGGTATGCGGATATTCTCTGCAGGCTTTTGGTCTTACATCATAAATAAAACAGGTGTTATCTGTATTGAGAAATGTGCAGGGTACTTCTTTAAGTACCATAAAATCATCCTCATCATATCTCAGATATTGCTCAAAGAATTGCAATTCTTTTATCCGAAGATATTTTGAAATTCTGTTGATATCCTTGGCAGTAAAGATAGGACTTGTTGTTTTACAGCAGTTTGCACAGGCCAGACAATCGGTTTTTTCAAACTCCTCCTCGTGAAGTTTCTGCATGATCATATCCAGATTCTTTGTTTTCTTTTTCTTAAGTTTTGAAAAATATTTCTTGGTTTCCAGCTTTTTCTCGGCAGATTTTTCTTCTAACTGATCTAAATTTATCCTCATTTTTACATATTATACATCAAAAATAGATATTCTGAATTGATTTCATGTTAAAATGGTTATTTTTGCGCCCTAAAATATTTGATGATGAGTATTCAAAAATCCTTAGAAACCGGAGTGATTAAAGCCATGGAAAGTTTATTCGATGTAAAGATCCCTTCAGTTGAATTTCAGGAAACCAAAAAAGATTTTGAAGGAGACCTGACAGTAGTGGTTTTTCCTTTTTTGCGATTTGTTAAAGGAAATCCTGCTGTCATAGCAGAAAAACTGGGGAATTACCTGAAAGAAAATTATGCTGAAATTACCCGTTTTAATGTGGTTAAAGGTTTTTTAAATCTGGTTATTGATGATGCTTATTATCTAAAAGAACTCGACAAGATCAACAAGGCCAAAGATTTCGGAATTACTAAAGCAGATCCAAACGGAGATGCCGTAATGGTTGAATACTCCTCTCCAAACACCAATAAACCCTTGCATTTAGGTCATATCAGAAACAACCTGCTTGGATATTCTGTAGCGGAAATTATCGCTGCCGGTGGAAAAAAAGTTTATAAAACCCAGATCATTAATGACCGGGGAATTCATATCTGTAAAAGTATGCTGGCCTGGCAAAGATTTGGCAATGGAGAAACCCCTGAATCTTCAGGAAAGAAAGGAGATAAACTGGTTGGAGATTACTACGTAAAATTTGATCAGGAATATAAAAAAGAAATTTCAGAATTAATTGAAAAAGGACTCACCGAAGAAGAGGCTAAAAAACAGGCTCCTTTGTTGCTTGAAGCGCAGAAAATGCTGAGAAGCTGGGAAGCCGGAGATGAAGAGATTGTTAGCTTATGGAAAAAGATGAACCAGTGGGTTTACGACGGATTTAGCATAACTTATAAAGATCTGGGGGTTGATTTTGATATCAATTATTACGAGAGCAATACCTACCTCATCGGAAAAGATGTTGTATTGGAGGGGCTAAAAAAAGGAATTTTCTATAAAAAAGAGGATGGCAGTGTATGGATTGATCTGACAGATGAAGGCCTCGACGAAAAGATTGTTTTAAGATCAGATGGTACCGCTGTTTATATGACTCAGGATATTGGAACAGCCATACAAAGAATAAAAGACCATCCGGATATAAACAGTCTGGTTTATACTGTTGGAAACGAACAGGATTATCATTTTAAAGTACTTTTCCTGATCTTAAAGAAATTAGGCTATTCCTGGGCACAGAATCTCTACCATTTATCCTATGGTATGGTAGACCTGCCTTCAGGCAAGATGAAGTCAAGAGAAGGTACCGTAGTTGATGCAGATGATCTGATCATTGAAATGACCAACACTGCAAGAGAAATCTCTCAGGAGTTGGGAAAACTGGAAGGTTATTCTGAAGAAGAAAAAGAAAGACTGTATAAAATTATCGGACTGGGAGCTTTAAAATATTACATCCTTAAAGTAGATCCGAAGAAAAGAATTTTATTTGATCCGAAAGAATCTATTGATTTTAACGGAAATACCGGTCCTTTCATTCAATATACCTATGCAAGGATTCAGTCGATCATAAGAAAGGCCAATTTTAATTATTCAAAGAAAATTTCTAATATCGGATTACATCCGAAGGAAAAGGAGTTAATCAAATTACTAAATTCATTCCCCGAGGTAATAGATAATGCTGGAAAAAACCTGAGTCCTGCCCTTATTGCCAATTATATTTATGAGCTGGTTAAGGCTTATAACTCATTTTATCAAACTGTTCCGATTTTAAGCAGTGAGAATAAGGATGAAAAGATCCTGCGCATTCAAATCTCTGAACAAACAGGAAATACAATTAAAAATGCCTTTAAATTATTAGGTATTGAAGTACCCGAAAGAATGTAAATATATGAACAACAATTAATTTTTTATTTGTAGTGTTTTGCCCGATTGAAATAAAAATGTTAACTTCGTGATAAATTAACGCACTAATATAAAAGATATTATTAGTGTTTTTTTTTCTAAGCCTATGAAATTTAAGAAGTTAAAAATATTCATGATCTTTTTACTGTTTGCAGTATCAATAAATGCACAGTTAATCATGATCGACAGTGAGACCGGTGAATATCAATATGATAATGTTGTAAAAGTTGACGGAGTTTCTAAACAGGAACTATTAAAAAGGGCTAAAGAATGGATCAATCTTTATTACAAAGATCCTTCTATTAAAAGAGATAGTTCAAATGCAATTAATAAAGTAGTTGAATACGAGTTCAAATGGAAATTTATTTCTAAAAATATTCCTATAGAACTGATTTATGATCTGGAAATCAAGGTAAAAGACAACAAATATAAATATACCATTTCCAATCTTCGTATCGGTAGAATAATCAATGATGAATTTGACGGAATTACTCTAAAGAAATATATTGACAGATTTCCTGTAAAATACCAAATCAATATTGAAGAGCCTGTTGATACCGAGCTTATGAAAGCCATTGAGAGCTTGGAAAAATATATGAAAACACAAAAGTATATAGAAGAAGAGGATGACTGGTAGATTATAAAAGATCAATCACCCTTTCCATCTTCATTCCTCTTGATGCTTTTATAAGAATTGTACTGTTTTTAAGGTGATGATCTTTTAGATAATCTTTTAAACCTGCAAAATCCTTAAACAGTTTTATTTTCTTATTCTGAATTTTTACTTGAGAAAAAGTTTCTCCAATTAACAAAACCTTATCTATATCAAGCCTTCCGGCCAGATCAGCAATGACCTGATGCTCTTTCAAAGCATCTTTACCAATTTCAAACATATCTCCCAAAATAGCTGTTTTTGATGTGTCCGCTAACTGATCCAGGTTTTCCAGTGCAACCGTCATACTGTTTGGATTTGCATTATAGGCATCAGAAATAATCTTGTTACTCTCTTTTTTAATAATTTGTGAACGGTTGTTCTCAGGAACATATCTTTCTATGGCTCGTTTGATCTTTTTTAACGGAATGTCAAAATATTCACCAATAGTTACAGCTGTAGCGATATTCAGATAATTGTATTTTCCAATCAGTTTACTGTGAATCTCCACCTGACCTGCCTTAACGGAAACAAAAGGATCTGCCTTTAAAAATGATGTCCGAAAATCAGCATCTTCTCCACCAAAAGTGATACGGTCCATTCCTTCAGATCTTTCCACCTGAACAGGATCTGACATATTTATAAAAACCTTTTTATGATGTGCTTTTAGATAACGATAAAGTTCAGTCTTGGCTTCGATTACCCCTTCCAGATCTCCGAATCCTTCCAGATGCACTTTTCCGAAATTGGTAATATAACCATAATCAGGCTTTGCGATATTACAAAGGAATTCGATCTCACCGGGGTGGTTTGCACCCATTTCAACAACACCGATCTCCGTATCCGGCTTCATCGATAACAAGGTCAGTGGAACTCCGATATGATTGTTCAGATTTCCTTTGGTAGAAACACAGTTAAATTTTTGATTCAAAACAACACTTACAAGTTCTTTAGTTGTTGTTTTCCCGTTACTTCCTGTTAATGAAATGATAGGAATTCCCATTTGTTCTCTATGATAAAGAGCCAGATCCTGCAGGGTTTTCAAAACATCGTCAACCAAAAGAATTCTGTCATCCGTTTTATATTTTTCTTCATCAACTACAGCATAAGAAGCACCTGATTTAAGTGCTTGTTCTGCAAAAATATTTCCATTAAAATTAACTCCTTTTAATGCAAAATAGATGCAGTTGTTCAGATCTTTACGGGTATCGGTCTCTATCTTGTAATTTTCACAATAATACTTATATAACTCGTGTATTTCCATGGGTTAAATATAAAAAAACCCAACATCATTTCTGATATTGGGCCCTGTATTTTTTTAAGAAATTTCTTATTTAATTTTTCTTCCCCGTTTTGTTCTTCTCGAGTAGGACATTTGTCCGAGTTTATCTGTCGCACATCTGAATCCGATGTAATTAGTTGACATATACTCAGGCAGATATCTTCTTTGAGAAGGATCTAACCAATAAGCTCTGTCTTTCCATGAACCTCCTTTGTAAACTCTTGTCTTATCACTGATCAATGTAGTTCTTTTCTTTTTATCATATTGTTGAATGATCAATCCGCTTTCTCCAATCTGACGTGGAATTTTTGGTGAATTATACATTCTTGGCTTAACACCACCTTCCTCATCATCATCTATATAATACTTATTTGTAGAAGCAATATCACCATCTCTGCTGTCAATATTATAAGCCTTTTCATAATTATTTCTCATAAAGGCATCACGCTTGGTTACAGGAACATATTTAATACTTCCGGGAAGATCTCTTGGTACGAGCTTACCATTATCCAGTGTATCAAATTCTACTGAATTGTAATCAACAACTACTACATTTCCATACTCATCAATCTTTTTCTTGGTAAATACATTACCTCTGAAGTAACTGAAATCATTGGCATCGTTGTCGATAATCGGACGGTAAACATCAGCTACCCATTCTGCAACATTTCCACTCATATCGTATAATCCAAAGGCGTTGGGTTTATAAGATTTGATCTTCATTGTAATATCGGCACCGTCATTACTCCATCCTGCAAGTCCGCTGTAATCTCCTTTACCCTGCTTAAAGTTAGCCAGTTGGTCTCCTCTATATCTCCTTGATTGTTCACGGGTTGAATTTCCGTTCCAACTGTATTTTTTTCTACCTCTGATTGAGTTGTACTCTCTGTTCTCTATTAATGCTTTGGCAGCATATTCCCATTCAGCTTCAGTTGGTAATCTGAATCTTTGTGCCAGAATACCGTCAGATATTTTAACATGACGTCCGGTAAAGCTACCTTTGGGCTTTTTACCCTCTTTTTTAGATTTTTTTGAATAATCACGAATTCCTTTATAGTAAATAGAAGAATCTCCATTGAACAATAAGTTCGGATTTGCCAGATAAGTCTCTGTATCAAAACGATTGGCTCCTTCCACCTTCAAAGAATCGAAATTGAATAAAGTATGCAGTACTCCCTTATCGATAAGGATCTTTTCATTTACACGGTCAGTTCTCCATTTACAATAGTCTGAAGCCTGGATCCATGAAACACCAACTACAGGATAATCAGCATAGGCCGGGTGGCGCAGATAATTCTCGGTTAGCAATTCATTGTATCCTAAAGTTTGTCTCCAAACCAGTGTATCGGGCAGGGCTGCCTGATAAATTTTTCTGTAGGTATCATCAGATGGAGGGAAAACCTTTTCGAGGTATTGCAGATACAATACATACTCACGGTTTGT
>QNYL01000033.1 GCA_003973375.1 Flavobacteriia bacterium | reverse complement strand
GTAAAAAGAAAGCCCTCTATTTAATAGGGGCTTTGCTCTTTTTATGGTTTCTATTCGGCTTTCCAAAACAACTTTTTCAAGATCCTTACAGCACCGTTCTGCTTGACAAAGACGGGGAAATGCTATCCGCTAAAATTGCCGAAGACGGCCAGTGGCGTTTCCCGGAGTCTAAAGAACTGCCTGAAAAATTTGTACAGGCCATTACCCATTTCGAGGATGCTTATTTCTTTTATCACCCCGGAGTCAATCCGTTTTCTATTGCAAGAGCCTTTAAACAAAATATTTCTGCAGGAAAAATTGTGAGCGGAGGCAGTACCATCACCATGCAAACCATTCGTCTGTCACGAAAAGGAAAACCGAGAACAATAACCGAAAAAATTATTGAGATCTTCAGATCATTTCAACTGGAACTCAGATACAGTAAAAAAGAGATCTTAAATCTTTACGCTTCACATGCCCCTTTCGGAGGAAATGTTGTAGGACTCGAGGCAGCCTCCTGGAGATATTTTGGCAGAGAACCCTCACGGCTTTCCTGGGGAGAAACCTGTACTCTGGCCGTTTTACCCAATGCTCCTGCATTGATCTATCCCGGAAAAAATCAGATCAGACTTAAAGCAAAAAGAGACCGTTTGCTGGACAAATTATTAGATAAAAAAGTAATTGATGCAGAAACTTGTGAACTGGCAAAAATGGAGGAACTCCCCGGAAAACCGCATCATATTCCCGGCATCGCACAACATCTGCTCGACAGATGCGTAAAAGAAGGAAAAAAAGGAGAAAGAATTTTTACAAGTATCGACATACAACTTCAAAAGAATATCAACAAAATTATCAGCCAGTCACACAGCCACTTAAGTGAGAACGAGATCCACAACATGGCTGCCCTGGTAATCGATGTTGAAAACAGCAAAGTGCTGGCCTATGTAGGAAACAGCGATTGCCCTCAGGAAAACTCGGGAAGAAATGTTGATATTATCACCGCTCCCAGAAGTACCGGAAGTATTTTAAAACCTTTTCTCTATACGTTTATGCTTCAGGATGGGGATATTTTACCCAAAACTTTGATCAAAGATATTCCTACACAGATCTCAGGCTTTGCTCCCAAAAATTATGAAAGGACATACGACGGTATGGTTCCGGCCGATGAGGCCCTGGCAAGATCACTGAATATTCCGGCTGTACGGATGCTGCAAAAATACGGTATTGAAAAATTCTACGACAATCTGAAAAAAATAGGGCTCAGCACCTTAAATAAACCTCCGGGACATTACGGTCTTGCCCTAATCCTTGGCGGAGCTGAAGCCACTTTATGGGATCTGAGCAATGCTTATTTGCAGATGTCGCAAACTCTTAACGATTTTGATCATATTCAAAAAGCAAGCTTTTATCAGGAGAATCCAGAAAAAAATACCGTGAAGAAAGTCTTTGATACCGGTGCCATATGGTGGACCTCCAAAGCCATGTCTACACTAAACAGGCCTTTGGAAGAAACCGGATGGAAAGAGTTCGGATCATCACAAAAAATTGCCTGGAAGACAGGTACGAGCTTTGGCCACAGAGATGCCTGGGCCATTGGTATGACTCCTAAATATATTGTAGGTGTCTGGGCAGGAAATGCCGACGGAGAAGGCCGCCCCGGACTTACCGGAACTACAGTAGCTTCACCAATTATGTTCAGGATCTTTAAACAATTGAAAACTAATACCTGGTTTGAAAAACCCGACTGGGATCTGATCCCTGCAAAGATTTGCGCTCAAAGCGGAGCTCTGGCCTCGGATATTTGTGAAGAAAGTTTTGAAATGCAAATACCCAAAAAAGGTCTGAATACAGGAGTTTGTCCTTATCATAAAATGATCCGTCTGGATAAAGAAAAGAAATATCGTGTTAACAGCGATTGCTATTCGGTAAATGATATGGTTCTTCAGGTCTGGTTTATCATCCCTCCTGTTCCGGAATGGTATTTTAAACAAAAAAATCCTTTTTATAAAAACCTTCCTCCTTTTTTGCCCGGATGCCGGCAGGAGAATTTTAAAAATATGGACGTGATCTACCCAAGAAATCATACCAAGATCTTTATTCCCCGCGAACTGGATGGAACAAAAGGGAAAAGTGTTTTCGAAGTAGCCCACAGAGATCCTGATATAAAGATATTCTGGCATCTCGACGATAAATTTATCGGGGAAACCCAAAATACACACCGTATGGAAATCGATCCATCCCCCGGTAAACACAAAATGACTCTGGTAGATGAAAATGGTGAAAGTATCAGCTGGAACTTTGAAGTAATCAAATGATTCACTTTACAAATCCTTGAATCATATAAAATATGATAAAAATCATATTTTTTAGCTGTTTATTTATACTCATTCCACATAATATTGTATTTTTGCAATCTTTAAAATTTATGTAACCCGATGAAAAAAATCACTAAAGAAACATACATCAATTGGTATAAGGATATGCTGTTCTGGAGAAAGTTTGAGGATAAACTTGCCGCAGTATATATCCAGCAAAAAGTAAGGGGATTCCTGCATCTTTATAACGGACAGGAAGCTGTACTGGCCGGAGCCCTTCACGCCATGGATCTTACCAAAGATCGAATGATCACAGCCTACAGAAACCATGTACAACCTATCGGAATGGGTGTTGACCCTAAAAGAGTGATGGCCGAGTTATACGGCAAAAAGACCGGTACTTCTTTTGGTATGGGTGGTTCTATGCATATTTTTTCTAAAGAACACCGTTTTTATGGCGGGCACGGTATTGTTGGCGGTCAAATTCCTTTGGGTGCCGGTATAGCTTTCGCGGATAAATATTTTGGAAGAGACTCGGTAACACTAACTTATTTTGGTGATGGTGCTGCACGACAGGGATCTTTACATGAAACTTTTAATATGGCTATGGCCTGGACCCTGCCTGTGGTTTTTATTGTAGAGAATAACGGTTATGCCATGGGTACTTCTGTTGACAGAACTGCAAATCATCCTGACATTTGGAAACTTGGACTCGCTTACGAAATGCCGTCTGAGCCTGTTGACGGAATGAGTCCTGTTGCTGTTGCCAAAGCTATGGACAAGGCGATAAGTCATGCACGAAGCGGGAAAGGTCCTTATTTCCTTGAGATGAAGACTTACCGCTACAGAGGTCACTCGATGAGTGATGCACAAAAATACCGTACTAAAGCTGAGGTTGCCGAATATAAAAAGGTCGATCCGATCTCACAGGTACTGGAGGTTATTAAGGAAAAGAAATATCTTACCGATGAGCAGATACAGGAGATCAATGATGATGTAAAAGCTAAAGTTCTGGAATGTGAAAAATTTGCAGATGAATCACCTTACCCTGATAAACAACAACTATACGATATGGTTTACGAACAGAAAGATTATCCTTTTTTAAAAGCAAAAATCTGATTTATTTAACCTTATCCAATAATTATTAATAAAGAAAAAAATTATGGCCGAAATAATAACTATGCCCCGTTTAAGCGATACCATGACCGAAGGTGTTCTTGCAAAATGGCTTAAAAATGTAGGGGATAAGATTGAAGAAGGAGATATCCTTGCAGAAATTGAAACCGATAAGGCTACTATGGAATTTGAATCTTTTCATGAAGGGACACTTCTTTATATCGGATTACAAGAAGGAGAAACTGCAAAAGTGGATTCGGTGATCGCTGTTATTGGAGAAGAAGGAGAAGACTATTCCGATCTGCTCAACAAAGATCAATCAGAAACTTCTGGTGAAAAGAAGACAGAAGAAAAAACCGAAGATGCCACAAGTGAAAAACCAAAAGAATTCATCAAACCGGAAGGTATAGAAATCATTACCATGCCAAGGCTGAGTGATACGATGACTGAAGGTACGGTATCCAGCTGGCTTAAGAAAATTGGCGATCCGGTTAAAGAAGGAGATATTCTGGCAGAGATCGAATCGGATAAAGCTACCATGGAATTTGAATCTTTTTACGAAGGCACCCTACTTTACATCGGTGTAAAAGACGGAGAATCTGCTAAAGTTGACAGTATTCTGGCGATCATCGGAAAAGAAGGAACCGATGTTTCTGAATATGTTAAATCCTTATCAGCTATTTCATCTTCCGAAGAGAAGAAAGAAAAGAGTCCTGTTGCTGAAACTAAAAAAACTAAAACCGAGACTCCAAAGAACTTCGCTCCTGCTCCGGTAACAACCAAAAAGACGGGTGAGCGCATTATCGCTTCCCCTCTTGCTAAAATTATTGCCAAAGAAAAAAATATCGACCTGAGAAATGTTCAGGGCTCAGGAGAGAACGGAAGGATCATCAAACGCGATGTTGAGAACTTTACCCTCCAAACCGGATCAGTATCTGCAGCGGCATTTGTACCTAAAGGACAGGAAAGTTTTGAGGAAACTCCAAATTCGCAAATGCGAAAGATCATTGCACAAAGATTAGGAGAATCTAAATTTACAGCACCGCATTATTATCTGAACGTGGAATTTGATATGGACAATGCCATCTCTTTCAGAGAGCAGTACAACTCCATTCCCGATACAAAAATATCATTTAACGATATCGTGATCAAAGCTACAGCTCTGGCCTTGAAAAAACACCCACAGGTAAATTCACAGTGGTTCGACGATAAAATTCGTGTAAATAATCATGTACATATTGGTGTGGCAGTGGCTGTTGAAGACGGACTTGTAGTACCTGTACTGCGTTTTGCCGATGAGCAGAATCTGACCCAGATCGGTACTCAGGTAAAAGATTTTGCAGGAAGAGCAAGAAACAAGAAACTGGCCCCTGATGAAATGGAAGGAAGCACTTTTACCATTTCAAACCTCGGAATGTTTGGTATTACCGATTTTACATCGATAATCAACCAGCCTAACTCAGCAATTTTATCGGTAGGAGCAATTGTACAGAAACCTGTTGTAAAAGAAGGAAAGATCGTGGTTGGAAATACCATGAAACTTACTTTGGCCTGCGATCACAGAACTGTTGACGGTGCCACCGGTGCCTTATTCCTGCAAACACTAAAAGAATATATTGAAAATCCGGTTACCATGCTGGTCTGAGTTTTAGATTTACAAATATTTAAAAAAGTCTGTAATGCTTATGCTTACAGACTTTTTTTAAATCTCCAAAACAGAAGTATTCTTCACCTCATTGATTATAAAATTACTATGTGCACTGCTGATATGATCCAGAGAGGTCAGTTTATTGTTTAAAAAATCCCGGTATTCTTTCATATTCTTTACTACCACTTTTAAAATATAATCGTAATTTCCACTGATGTTATAACATTCCAATACCTCATCAAACCGAATCACTTCCTTTTCAAACCTGTTTACAAATTCGTGTTTATGCTGTAAAAGTTTAATCTGGCAATATACCATAAAACCCTTTTCAACCTTAGCCCTGTTAACCAAAGCTATGTATTTCTCGATCACTCCCGATTTTTCCAGTTTCTTTACCCGCTCATAGATGGCTGTATTGGAAAGACCGAGGTGCATCGCCAGCTCTTTTGTGGTCATTTTAGCATCTTTTTGAAGGTAATTCAAAATTTTTTTATCCATTTTATCTAAGTCCATCAGATGATTATTCTAAAACATTTATGTAATTCAATAATTTTTAGTAAATATAACTATTTATTAGTATTATTTTAGTTTTTATTTCTACATATACGCTTTTTTTATGTTTAATAATCTAAAATAAAGTATTTTTGTTATTCATATTGATCTGTAATTTCAAACAAAAAGCCTATGAACTTCGATCCTGCTGATAAAATTCAAGACCTGCAATATTTTGGAGAATTCGGAGGTGTAAACCCTTCTATTTCCGATTCTTCAACTTACACTTTTTTACATGCCAAAACCATGATGGATACCTTTGAAGGCAATGCGGAAGGTTGTTATTTATATTCCCGCCATTCGAGTCCAAGCAACCTCTATCTTGGAGAAGCCCTGGCTGCCATGGAAGGTACCGAAACTGCCAATGTTGCTGCCTCGGGAATGGGGGCCATCACTCCTACGCTGATGCAACTTTGCAACAACGGGGATCATATTGTTTCCTCCAGAACTATTTACGGAGGATCTTATGCCTTTTTAAAGAATTTCATCCCTAAATTTGGTATCAACACCACTTTTGTAGACATCACTTCTCTTGAAAAGATCGAAGCTGCCATTCAGAATAATACAAAAGTTCTTTTCTGTGAAACAGTGAGCAATCCATTACTGGAAATTGCCGATATACGAGAAATGGCCAAACTCGCTAAAAAACACAATTTAAAACTTGTGGTTGACAATACATTCTCACCATTGAGTATCTCACCGGGTATCCTGGGTGCAGATATCGTACTCCATAGTCTGACAAAATTTATCAATGGATCCAGCGACACTGTTGGCGGTGTAATTTGCGGAACCCAGCAATTTATCAACAGTCTCCGCAGCGTAAATGACGGTGCCAGCATGCTGCTCGGCCCGGTTATGGATAGCCTCAGATCGGCAAGTGTTTTAAAGAATTTAAGAACACTGCATATTCGTATTAAAAAACACAGTGAAAACGCCCTATATCTGGCAAAAAGATTTGAAGAAGACGGCATCAGGATTATTTATCCGGGATTAAAAAGTCATCCACAACACGAATTGTACAAAACCATGTACAACGAAGAATACGGTTTTGGAGGTATGCTCGCCTTTGATGTTGGATCTTTAAAAAAGGCCGATGATCTGATGGAACTGATGCAAAACAGAAATCTGGGATATCTGGCTGTAAGTTTAGGTTTTTACAAAACACTGTTCAATGCACCGGGTACAGGAACTTCTTCGGAAATACCCGAAGATGAGCAGAAAAAAATGGGACTTAGTGACGGGCTTATCCGTATGTCTATTGGCCTTGACAACAACATAGAACGCACCTACCTTGAAATGAAGAAATGTATGATAGAAAA
>QNYL01000175.1 GCA_003973375.1 Flavobacteriia bacterium | reverse complement strand
TTGGTCCTTTTTATTGTTTACTCCTGTTCGAACAATTCAGCAAAGGAAAATAAACAAAAAACTACTGCTCCTAAAGAAAAATCTTTTGCTTTGGTCATCCACGGAGGTGCCGGTACCATAAAAAAAGAATACCTGTCGGAAGCGCAGGAAAAGGCCTATCGCGAGAAACTGGAAGAAGCCTTAAATGCAGGTTATTCAGTTCTTAAAAAAGGTGGTTCTTCTATAACAGCCGTACAGAAAGCGATCAATGTGATGGAAAATTCCCCGTTGTTCAATGCCGGAAAAGGAGCTGTTTTTAACAGCTTAGGCAAACAGGAAATGGATGCATCGATCATGGATGGAAAAACCCTAAACTCAGGAGCCGTTGCCGGGGTATCACATATCAAAAACCCCATCAACGCCGCAATTCTGGTAAAAGACAGTACGAGGCATGTAATGCTCTCGGGGAAAGGAGCTGAAGATTTTGCAAAACAATATCATCTGGCAATGGAAGATGCCAAATATTTTTATACAGAAAAAAGATATCAGCAACTTCTGAAAATGCAAAAAAGGGATTCTGTACAACTTGATCACAGTACTTCCATGATCAACACCCTGATTGATGATCATAAACTGGGCACGGTAGGTTGTGTGGCGATAGACAAAGCAGGAAATATTGCAGCAGGCACTTCAACCGGCGGAATGACCAATAAAAAATACGGTCGTATAGGCGATTCTCCTATTATTGGAGCCGGCACTTATGCCAACAACAAAACCTGTGGCATTTCGGCAACCGGAACGGGAGAATATTTTATCCGTACTCTCGCAGCTCATGAAGTATCTGCCATGATGATGTACAAAGACCTAACTCTAAAAGAAGCCATCAAACAGGTAATACATGTTGAGATCGACTCACTGGGAGGTGACGGAGGATTGATCGGACTCGACAAAAACGGAAATATAGCCTGGGATTTTAATACTGCAGGGATGTACCGTGGGTATAAAACATCAGCCGGCGACCAAAAAATTGAAATCTTTAAACAGTAATTATTTGTATTTTTAATTCGGTTAACTGATCTTTAATTTTGAAGAAAATCTTTTATATATTCCTTTTAATTTCTTCTCTATCATTTGCACAGAATCAAGATGCAGACAGCATCAAAAGGGTTAAAGACAGTATCATCCGTGCTGAATATATTAAGAATTTTCACAATCAGCTTAATATCAAATTTGAAGTTAGTAATGAAAAACAGGATTATATTACAACCTTACTGGGAGATGTAGCCCGGATCTCACCTAATTTAAAATTCAGGTACGCGCTTGGATTTAACTATAAGTATATCTCATTCAGGCTTGGACTACGATCGGCAGTATCTAAAGACAGTAAAGCTAAAAAGGGAGATTCCAAACATTTCAGATTGAGAATGAAATTATTATTTACCAACTGGTCTCACCGTTTTGAATACAATTATGTAAAAGGTTATTATATAAAGAATACTGAAGATTTTGCCCGAAATTACATTACTGTAAACAATAATATACAGTTGCCGGATACAAAAACCAATATTTTCTCGGGTACAACCGCCTATAAATTTAATAAGAATTACTCCATTAGAGCTGTTGAATCACAAACAGAAATTCAATTAAAAAGTGCCGGCTCTTTTGTACCAAGTATTGATTACTGGTATTATAAAATTTCAGATACAAAAAAATACATTGCTCCTGACGGAAGTATCATTCTTAGAGATAAATATAATAAATACAGTGGCATAAATACAATAATCAATGCAGGCTATTACTATACCTACGTTTATAAAAAGAACTGGTATGCACATGCCTATGCCGCACCGGGTGTCGGTATAGATTCTTATAAGGTAACCACAACAACACCTGATTCAAGATATACCGATAGAGCAAACAGTTTTGTTTTTTCTATACAAAATGGTGTTGCTGTAGGCTATAACAATGAAAAATTTTACGGAGGTATTGATTATAAGAACCGGCATACTTATGAAAATTATACTGATGAGCAATTTCAATTCAACACTTCAAAGAATACTTTCCATATTTTTATAGGATATCGTTTCAAACCACCAAAACAGGTTACCAAATCAGTAAATTATATTGAAGAAAAGGTTCCGGTTTTAAAGGAAATAGATAAAAAGAAAAATTAAAGAGTCTTTTTTTGTTTTTGGTACTGTCTATAATTAGTGCCTGTCTATAAAGTGCTTGATTTTTGAAAGATTAAGATTTTTGATGGATTTTTATTTTTTTTATTGCAGCAAATGCTTGTGTATTAGGCAAAATAAAAAAAGGAAAAAGGCGCAAAAAGATAATTTTTTCAATTCGATGACTTTATGGACAGGCACTAATTAACCTTTTTAATATTCAGCCCATCATACTTCAGAATAAAAATACCTTGATTAATTACGTTGCCTGTTGTATTCTCTATAAAATCAAAACGTGTTTCAAGCCGTTCTGACATACCTTGTTCTGTGAGGTCTGCCTGATTCAGCATCCGCAGAAGCGAATCATAGGTAACATCAAAACCTTTAAAAGCATATTTAGAAGGATAAGCCGAAAACTTTCTTTTGTATTGTGCAGCAAATTGCTTTATACGGTCTGAATTGTAATTGATATAAACTGAACTTGGAAAATGAAATTTCGACCGTGCAAGATTATTATTATCCAGCCTATCGATAAATTTCATTTCGTTGAAAGTAAAGAGTGTAACCTTAGTATTTTCAGGAAGAACCCCGATATTATGAATTACATCTTTTGTAATCACCTCATCATTGCTCACCAAGAACACCCAGTTTTTGGTTATCGTATCCTGTTCGCTGCTTATCACATCCAAAGCCATTCTGATCTTCTCTCCGGAAATATATCCTTTATGTGGTTTAATTATTTTCATCCCTTTCCCGGAAAATTTTGCCTTTATCCTGGCAATGATCGAAGCAGAAGCTGTATCAGGTTTTTCATCGGTTAAAAGCAGCAGATTATCTCCTTTGTAATGACTTTCAACATACCTTAACATTTCACTGGCCATTTGTTCTGCTGTGGGAACCTCCTGAATCAGATTCTTATTCATTATAAAGGAATGATCTTTTTCAGATATCGGTGAAACGATCTTTACCGGCTTATAGTTCAGATCAGTAGCCACTTCTTTTACATTATCGAGAAACATAGGTCCGATAATAAGATGGGTATCATCAAATTTATTACGCTCAAGTATTTTCTTTACAACGAACTTGCTTTTTTGAGTATCATAAACATTGATATTTAACGATAAGCCTTGTGCTTTTAACGAATCTATCGCTATCGACGCCCCAAAATAAAAATCGGAAACTGCATTCAGCAAACGATTTTTCTCAAAATCAAGTGTATCAATATTTGCTTTAAAAGGAAGCATAAAGGTAACATTTAACCGGGAACGTTCAGGTATTTCATCATAAAACATAAACCTTTCCTTGACCATTCTCTTTTCGGGAATTTTAATCAGCATTCCTTCTTTTAATCCTCCGGTTTGCAATTCAGGATTTTCAGCGATCAGTTCTTCCTGGGTAATTCCGAAATCTTTACTCAAACTGTAAAGTGTTTCCCCCTTCTTTACCTCATGCACCTTAAATCCTGCTTTTACATCAGAGGTGTTTTTTGCCGGAACAAGAATTACATCATCAATCTTTAAACCGTTTCTGATAGAAGGATTTAGCTGTTCAAGGGAATCAATAGAAATACCAAAATCCCTGGAAATACTGTATTTGGTCTCCTTTGGATGTACCACATAAGGCTTAAACATCCTGTCATCTACCTTTTTAATTTTCTTAGGCAAGGGAATTTTTAAGGTTTGTCCTATTTCAAGTCCCTTTTCAAATAAAAACGGGTTGTGATTTTTTAAAGAACTGCTTGAAACCTTATAATTACGTGTTATACTGTACAGAGTTTCTTTAGGCGTTACCTCATGATAGATAAAGCCATCAACTACAATATCTCTACCTTTCAATACGCCAATATCGTAATTGATAATATCATTCTTCTTATCAAAATTCTTATTGGGTACAACTAAAATATTACCTTCCTTAACATCTCCCTGGATATCAGGATTCAGTCTAAGGATCTCAGCCTTTGAAATATTCAGATCCTCTGCAATTTTTTGCAGATTTTCCCCAGCTCCAACGCGGTAAGTAGAATATTTCTTTTGCTGTGCAAATGAAAAGATCATTCCTGCAAAAAGAAATATGAAAAAAAAGTGTGTCCTTTTATACATTTATTTTATTTTTTTAACCTAAAACCCAAAACTACAAAAAAGCACGGAATTATTTAACTCCTGTTGATTTATTATAACTCATCACTCAACACTCATCACTCAACACTCATCACTCATCACTCAAAACTCATCACTCAAAACTCAAAACTCTGAATTCCTACTCCCATTCTATAGTTGCCGGCGGTTTAGAGCTGATATCATAAACCACCCTGTTTACCCCTTTAACATTATTAATGATCTTGTTTGAGGTTTCCTGTAAAAATTTATATGGCAGATCCACCCAGTCGGCGGTCATTCCATCGGTTGAAGAAACAGCTCTTAAAACCACTACTTTTTCGTAGGTTCTTTCATCGCCCATTACCCCAACAGAATCAACGGGTAACAACATGGCTCCGGCCTGCCATACCTGATCGTAAAGCCCCCATTTTTTAAGTCCTTCAATAAATATATGGTCTACTTCCTGCAGTATTCTCACCTTTTCACGAGTGATATCTCCCAGTATTCTTATGGCGAGTCCCGGTCCCGGAAACGGATGCCTTCCTAAAAGTTCAGGATCAATTCCTAAGGTCTTTCCTACTCTTCTTACTTCATCTTTAAATAGCATGCGCAAAGGCTCTACGATCTTCAATTTCATAAAATCAGGTAAGCCTCCAACATTGTGGTGTGATTTAATGGTTGCTGATGGTCCTTTTACCGAAATCGACTCGATCACATCAGGATAAATGGTTCCCTGACCAAGCCATTTTACATCTTCTATTAAATGTGCTTCATCATCAAAAACATTGATAAATTCATTCCCTATTACTTTACGTTTTGCTTCAGGCTCTGAAATACCTTTCAGTTTATCCAAGAACCGATCGGCAGAATCTACTCCTTTTACATTAAGGCCCATATCTTTATACTGATGTAAAACATTCTCGAATTCGTTTTTACGCAGCAATCCGTTATTTACAAAAATACAGTACAGATTCTTCCCTATCGCTTTATCCAACAATACAGCAGCAACGGTTGAATCAACTCCTCCGGAAAGTCCGAGTACCACCTTATCATTTCCTAATTTATCTTTTAAATCCTTAACGGTAGTTTCCACAAAAGAATCCGGCGTCCAATCTTGTTTCACTCCGGCAATATTTACCAGAAAGTTCTTTAGTAGTTGCAGCCCGTCAGTAGTGTGATATACTTCCGGATGAAACTGAATGGCGTAGGTTTTTTCTCCTTCAATTCTATAGGCTCCGTTAATCACATCATGTGTACTGGCAATTCTTTTAAAATTTTCAGGAAGTCTGGTAATGGTATCCCCATGACTCATCCATACCTGAGATCCTACTTCTATCGAATCAAAAAGCGGTTCATCCTCAGCGATAAAAGAAAGGTTTGCTCTTCCGTATTCCCTAACCTTTGAGGGTTCAACACTTCCTCCGAATTCATTGGCAAGATACTGTGCTCCGTAGCAAACTCCCAGCAAAGGGATTTTACCCTTGATCTGAGAAAGATCTGGATGAGGTGCATCTTCGCTATGAACGGAAAAAGGACTGCCCGACAGGATTACTGCCTGAAAATCGTCAATGTCTTCCGGAATGTGATTATAAGGAAAAATTTCGCAGAAAATGTAAAGTTCTCTGACCCTACGCGCTATAAGCTGTGTATACTGCGAACCGAAATCTAAAATAAGTACTTTATGTTGCATCCGCAAAAATAAAACTATAATTTATAAATGAATAAAATAAAAATAAAAATATTATTTTTACCCATCCATAGTTAGGCACAAGGTGAGAGTTGATGCGAATTCAATAACATTATACATAAATCATATAATCATTAATATATCATAAAAAAAAACAGAAAGCCAATGATAGAGCAATATATACCAGAAGAGTGGAAAGATTTTAATCTAAATGATTGTGACCCAGAATTAATTGCATATAAGATATCAAATTATGGTCGCGTAATGATAAAAACAAAAACAAGTACACAATATCGTTTTTTAGAAAAGTTTGTTTATGCTTCCGGGTTTAAGATGTTTTTTTATAAAAAGAAAGGGAATAAATCAGCATCTTTTTATGTTCATCGGGCAGTTGCAATTTTATTCTTAGAGAATAAAGAAAATAAAAAGTTTGTTATTCATTTAAATCACGATCTGAAGGATAACACAATTATTAATTTAAAATGGGTAAACAGAAAAGAACTTGTTTCTCATCAACAAAAAAATCCAAAACGTCAAACAAAAAAGGGATATAAATTATCCGAAGGAAGAGTACGAATAATTAAAAAACGATTAGCCAATAAAAACAATAAAACAAGGATAAAAATGATTGCAAAACAATTTGGAGTTTCAACAATGCAAATTTGGCGTATAAAATCAGGAGAAAATTGGTCACACGTAAAACTTGATGATAATTCAAAATAATGGAGATATAGAATTAGCTTAAAAATATTAGCTTAGCTGTGAATTTTTGGGTTAACCCAATAAGGGTTTTAGTGGTAAACTGAGAGTAAGTGCAAGTAATAAACATTAGGAATAAATTGAAACGGAAGCGCTTCGAAATCCCTCATCGGGTATAACCAAACCGTTGTACACTTTAGGAATCGGTATCTTCAAACTTTTTAAAAAGAAAAAAGTTTAATCAACTATCTTTTTGTTTACAAAAGTGTCAGGATAAGCATCTTTTTTAAGATATCAGGTCAAACCTTGACT
>QNYL01000133.1 GCA_003973375.1 Flavobacteriia bacterium | reverse complement strand
GTATGTTCTCCCCAATCTGGAGGATATCCTATTCCTATTGAATAACCGGTTCTAGATTCTTTTTTAATTTTATATTTATCTAGTACTTTCCAAAATTCCTGAGCTACATCATTTGCTAAATTTCCAGGTTTAACGACATTTATACCTGCATTTAATGCCTCTATTGTAGCATTCATTGCATCAACTTTTTTTTGTTCAGGCTTACCCAATTGTACTGTTCTGGCAAGAGGTGCATGATATCTTTTAACACATCCTGATATTTCAATTATTGAATCCGATCGTATTTCTAAACTATCAATAGGTTCCTTAGAAAACTTATAATTTTATTGTATTTTTACTTCGTATCTAATTTCAAATCCATAACCATGACAAGACGATCAATAAGTATTTTAGTACTGAGTTTTTTATTTCTTTTTTCCGGAAAAGTTTTTTCTCAGGTGTATAAAGATAAATTTGCCCATACCTTTTCTATTGTGGCCCGTGATAAAAAAACCGGCGAAATGGCGGTAGCTGTTCAGAGTCACTGGTTTGCTGTAGGCACATCCGTTGCCTGGGGTAAATCGGGCGTAGGCGTGGTGGCAACACAATCGTTTATCAATCCGGCATACGGACCTAACGGAATCCGCCTGATGGAAGAAGGGAAAAATGCAAAAGATGTATTGCAATTTTTGATCTCTGAAGATGAAGGAAGGGATGTGCGCCAGGTTGCCATGCTTGATGTAAAAGGAAATGTTTCTGCCTATACCGGGAAGAGTTGTATTGTTTACGCCGATCAGATCACAGGAGATAATTTCTCGGTTCAGGCCAATATGATGCTTACCGACAAGGTTGTTCCTGCAATGGCGAAGGCTTTCCGTGAAAACGCAAATTTACCGATTGCCGAAAGAGTACTGGAAGTTCTAAAGGCTGCCCAAAAAGCAGGAGGAGATATTCGTGGGAAACAATCGGCAGCACTGATCGTTGTGGGACCCAAACCGGTAGGCGAACCATGGAATGATAAACTGATCGATCTCCGGGTGGATGATCATAAAGATCCGATAGGAGAACTTGAAAGATTGCTCAAGGTACATCATGCTTATGAATATATGAATAAAGGGGATCTGGCTGTAGAACATCACGATATGAAAAAAGCCCTGACAGAATATGGTGCGGCGCAAAAGTTATTTCCTGAAAATCTGGAAATGAAATACTGGACTGCCATTGCACTGGCCAACAACGGCGATATCAAAAGAGCTTTACCTATTTTTAAAGAAGTGTTTAAAAAGGATAAGAACTGGAAAGAACTGACCCGAAGATTGCCTAAATCGGGTTTGCTTAAAGTTCCTGAAGCTGATCTGAAAAAGATACTTTCTCTTTAATTTTCAGGATAATTCTTTATGAAAACAGCAAGCGTAAAAGAACTTAAAAATGAGCTGACCTATAGATCGCAGGCAGAACTGGTAGAGCTGTGTTTACGTTTATCAAAATTTAAAAAGGAGAATAAAGAGTTGCTTACCTACCTGCTTTTTGAATCTTCAGATGAAGATGCATTTATCAGGGGAGTCAAAGAGGAGATCGATAGAGATTTTGCTATGATCAATACCAAAAGTTATTTCTATATTAAAAAGAGTGTCAGAAAGATCCTAAGAAACACCAAAAAATATATCCGCTACTCAAAAAAGAAAGAAACTGAAGTTGAACTCTTGTTGTATTTCTGCGAAAAGCTTAAAGAAATGCAACCCTCCTATAAAAATAATGTTTCGCTGGACAACATCTTTAACAGGCAGATTGTAACGATTAAAAAAGCGATAGCTACTTTACATGAAGATCTTCAATTTGATTATGGCCTCGAACTGGAAGAGTTGGAAAATTGAAATTGTAAATATTACAGTTAATTTCTTATACTATTATCTTAGTTTGGTATATTCTTTTGCAGTAAGTACAGGTATTTTTGCAGTTTTGAAATCTTTTAAATTTCTGGTAATTATTATGCTTATTTCATTTTCAATAGCAGTATAATATTGAATTGCATCTTCAAAATCTTTAAAGTCAGATTCAAGTGATAAATCAATAATTTTGTCGTCCATAGGCAGTACTTCCACCAACACTTTGAATTTCCTCAATATTTTTCTCACATTATCCATTTTCATTTGTTGAGAAAGGATATAATAAGTATTTGCGAAAGTAAGCGAAGAAACATAAAGCTTTACTTCATTTTTGTCGGATAGAGTAAAGAGTTCCTGTGCTTCATTAATGAATTTTTTCCGTTCAGCAAGTAGATCCAGGACAATATTTGTGTCAACTAAAATTCTGTCCATTATGAATATTTTTGAGATAGAAAATCAGTATAATCTTTTCTGTAATCTTTATCTTCAAGTTTAACAACCCCTGTCAAACTTTTAACTAAAGGACTTATATTCTTTCTGTTATCTTTGCTTTCAGTAATTGCAGTAAGATAATTCTCTATCATTCTTGAAAGGCTTATATTATTTTCCTTTGCGTATAGTTTTGCTTGTTTAATTACGCTTTCGTTAAGTTTTAAAGTTAGTTTTGAATCCATAACACTACTAATTATACGTGCAAATATAATAAATATCTACGTATAATTAAAGGTATTATTTAAATAATAGTTTTTTGGGTTTAAATTTTTATTCTTGGAAACAACAGATAACAATGATCATTCATTGATCAGCTTCTCGATATGCTCAATCACTTTTTTAAATTTCTCTTTATCATAACCCACTTCCACAAAGCTGACCTTCCCTTTTTTATCTATAATATACATTGAGGGGTAAGCTTTGATCTTGTAAGCCTGATCAACTTCAGGTTGGGTTAAGATCACTTCATAACTCAACTTTCTTTTTTTAAGAAATTTATTCAGGTTATCCATACTTCTCGGTTGGTTATCAACCGAATTGAGTCCGTAGATCTTTAATCCTTTATCTTTGTATTTTGTGTAAAGCTCTGATAATGCAGGCATAGCTCTAACGCAGGGTGGACAATGGGTATACCAGAAATCCACAAGAATCACTCCTTTTCCAATATGGTCTTCCAGTTTAAAAGTTTTATCTGTACCGTAATATTTGCCTTCAAAAAAAGGAGCTGAAACACCTGGATGTAGCATGCGTTCTTCATAGGCCACATCCGATTCGCCGCCTTCCGGATCAAGAGGGTTGGAGGCTATAATTCTTTTTTGGCGCTCTTTTAATCCGTCAAGATTAACATCATCAAAGATCACATCGTAAAAATCCAGTTCATTGGTATAAGTTATTCCTTTGTCTTTAACAACCAGTTTTGCATAAACCGGAAAAAGGTTCTTTTTATTGATGATAAAAGTCTGAGTGGTTTCTCTTCCGTCTTTTCCTTTAGGTAGTTTGATCTCAATCCCGGCACAAGGCTCTCCTTTGAATTCGATATTTTTTATCACAGCATTGTTCTTTGAAACAAGCTCTGTAAATCCTTCGGGTTTAAGAAAAGTATCGATCCAGTCGATGGAAGAGATAAAATCTTCTTTATTATTCGGATAAGGAACCGTTGTTTTCTTGGGTGGAATAGTTAAATAAAAAGTTCCTTTTTCATAAACCATATTGTAGGGCCGATAATGGTTGTCCACCCAAACAAATCCCTTTCTTAAACTATCTGAAGGATCTCTTTTGATCCATACATCGTATTCCGTTAGTGTAGTATCGGGCTGGTTTGAATAGAAGTATTTTTCTAAAGCTTTAAAATACACCGACTGATGTGCGTTTGTTTCAAGTTTGATATCATTAACAATATTCTTTTTTTCTTCTTTAGTGCAACCTGTCATAAGTATAAAAAATACGGCAAGAGAGAAAGATATCTTGAGAAAATTCATCTTTTAAAATTTAAGTTAAATCCCAAAGCTAAAGCATTTTCCAAAGATACAGAAGCTTAAGTCGCATTTTTTAAATTCAATGATATCCTTTAAAAACCGTGAGAATCTTTTATTAGAAAGCAAATTCATATTTTTATACTTCAGGGCTTCAAAATCATGTAAATAAATTACTTTTGTCGTCATGATTTCTGAAATTTACATAGCAGATGTTTTTTCATCAGGATTGCCGGTTGTAGATGTGCGTTCTCCCGGTGAATTTGAAAAAGGGCATATTCCGGGAGCGTTTAATATTCCTTTGTTTTCCAATGATGAAAGAGCACATGTGGGTACGGTTTACAAGCAGGAATCCAAAGAAGCTGCCATAGCGGTGGGTTATACTTATGTAAATCCCAAACTGGAAAATTTTATCACAGAATCTTTAAAGGTTGCCCCTTTCGGGAAAATAATTGTCCATTGCTGGCGTGGAGGAATGCGTAGCAGATCTTTTGCAGAACACCTTAATGAAAACGGTTTTAAAGAGGTGAAGATAATAATTGGCGGATACAAGTCTTTTAGAAATTTTGTCCTGGACGAACTGGGAAAACCGATGCCTTTAAAAGTGCTTGGCGGCTATACCGGTAGTGGAAAAACCTATATTTTAGAAGAATTAAAAAAGATGGGAGAGCAGGTGGTTGATCTGGAAGGACTCGCACATCACAAGGGTTCCGCTTTTGGTGCAATAGGTCAGAAGGCCCAGCCCAGTGTGGAACAGTTTGAAAATGATCTTCACAATGAATTGAAAAAGCTCAATCTGAACCAACCCGTGTGGGTGGAAGATGAAAGCCACAATATTGGAAGGGTAAAGATTCCTATGCAGTTTTTTTCTCAGATGCGGGAGGCGATGCTTTATTTTGTGGACATCTCCAAAGAAGAAAGAGCTAAATTTCTTGTAGAGGAATACGCTGTTTTGGACAAGCAGATGCTGGAAAAATCGATAGTTCAGATTAAGAAGCGTCTGGGTGGACTCAATACAAAACGCGCAGTAGAGGACTTGAAATCAGGGAACTTTTATGAAGTTGCGTTAATTTTACTGCAATATTATGATAAAGCCTATTTAAAGGGAATGAATACCCGGAAAAGTGATCGTGTTATAAAAATACCGCTTCCCGATACGAATCATTTTGAGAATGCAAAAATTATTAAAAAAGAGAGTTTATGAATAGGAAAGAAATAGATCAGATCAAATTGACAAAATACAGTCATGGAGCAGGTTGTGGATGTAAGATCTCACCGGAAGTTCTCTCAACGATCATTAAAACTGAAATGATCGCGGTTGAGGATGCCCGTTTGATCGTGGGAAACGATTCTAAGGATGATGCTGCGGTTTATGATCTTGGAGATGGAACGGCTGTGATCAGTACAACCGATTTCTTTATGCCTATCGTTGATGATCCCTATAATTTTGGAAGAATTGCGGCAACCAATGCTATTAGTGATGTATATGCCATGGGAGGAAAACCGATCCTCGCCATTGCTATTTTAGGCTGGCCTATTGATAAATTACCTGCAGAAGTGGCGCAACAGGTGCTTGAAGGAGGGCGACAGGTTTGTAAAGAGGCCGGAATCACTTTGGCCGGCGGACACAGTATCGACAGTCCGGAACCCATCTTTGGGCTTGCAGTTACCGGTAGGGTAGATCTGAAAAAGCTAAAACGGAATGATTCGGCTGTAGCAGGTTGTCATTTATACCTTACAAAGCCCTTAGGAATAGGAACATTTACTACGGCTCAAAAACGAGGTTTATTAACACCGGAACATGAAAAAGTAGCTGTAGATTCTATGGCAAAACTTAACAGTCTTGGTGAAAAACTGGCTGAGATCAAGGGTGTTACGGCAATGACCGATGTTACCGGTTTTGGTCTGATCGGACATTTGATTGAGATCTGCGAAGGGAGTGGTCTTTCTGCTGAAATAGAATGGGATAATGTACCTGTTTTTGATGGGGCAGAGGGTTATCTTGAACAAAATTGTATTCCCGGAGGGACAAGAAATAACTGGAAAAGTTTTAAAGATAAGGTTCAGCTTAAAGATGAGAGTAAATGGTCGATTTTATGTGATCCGCAAACCAGCGGAGGCTTGCTTATTGCTGTGGAAGATGCCGGGGTAGAAGAAGTAGAAGCGCTCTTAAAAGAAAATCAGATCGAAATATCAGCATTGGGTAAACTTACAGAACCATCTGATGTTTTGATCAGGGTAGTGTAGTTTTTTTTGATTTTTTTCAATAGAAATAATCTGAGATCATTTAAAATGTTCATAGGTTTTATCTCTGATTTCCTTTAGATACCTGCAGGCATCAATAATAGAAGGAATATTAGCTTTTTATGTTAAGCGGTGCCGGAAACGAGGCGATTGGAATATTTTTTATAAACTAAAAAACTTAACTTTGAGCTTATATTTTCTCTATATATTCACTTATTCGAAGGAAGAAAGAATAATCCTAAAGCACATTTTATGTTCGTTACCACACTTAGATTATCAATTTTAGCCCTCTTTTTTTTATTTATATCATGCAATAAAAGATCAAAAGAAGTAGTAAAAGAAAATAATTCCTATAAACTGGTTTGGTCGGATGAATTTGATAAAGAGGGGAAACCCGATCCCGAAAAATGGAATTATGAACTGGGATTTATACGTGCTCATGAAAAACAGTATTATACCGATAGTTTAAAGAATGTCAGGGTAGAAAATGGCAATCTGATCATTGAAGCCTATAAGGAAAAAATCAAAAATAATACGCCGCCTTTTTTTGAAAGACCTGCCTATGTGGATCAAATCGATTCGGCTGATTATACTTCGGCCAGCATCACTACAAGAGGGAAAAAAACCTGGAAATATGCTAAAATTGATATCAGGGCAAAATTACCAAAGGGGAGAGGTCTATGGCCTGCTTTTTGGATGCTTGGACAAAACTGGGGTAAAATTCCATGGCCAAAATGTGGAGAGATCGATATTATGGAACATGTAGGTTTTGATCCTGAAACTATCTACGGAACTGTGTCAGTTCATAGTATAGGTTGTCGCTAAGTTTGGTTAATAACTTTCATAAATTTGAGAATTATGAAAAAACAAAACCGACAACGCAGGACCTTT
>QNYL01000222.1 GCA_003973375.1 Flavobacteriia bacterium | reverse complement strand
CTGATCTGTTTGATCTGAAATGTGATCTGATCAAAAACCTTTTCATGATCGATAAAATATTTAACAACCTCCTGACGATTTCTGATCTCTTCAATATTTTTTAAAGGCAGAGCCAGCCAGCGTTTTAATAACCTTCCTCCCATAGGGGAAATGGTTTTATCGATCACATCAAGCAGGGTAACCGCATTGGCCGAGGCAGCGTAATAAAGTTCGAGATTTCGTATCGTAAAGCGGTCCATCCAGACATAATGATCTTCAATGATCCGCTGGATGTTTGAAATATGTTCAAGTTTGTTGTGACGCGTCTCCGAAAGGTAATAGAGTACTGCTCCTGCAGAGATGATCCCTTCAGTAAGATCTTCAATACCAAAACCTTTTAGGGATTTTACCTTAAAATGATCGTTAAGGGAATCTGAAGCAAAATCGTATTGAAAAACCCAGTCGTCGAGGTAAAATGTATAGTATTGTTCTCCGAAAAGCTGTTTAAAACGATTCTTATGCTGTTTTTGAACGAGGATCTCACTCGGATTAAAATTCTGTAGCAGTTTATCGATATATTCAGCATCCCCCTGGGCAACCAGAAATTCGCCAGTGGAAATATCGAGAAAGGAAACTCCGATCAGTTTTTTACCAAAATGAACTGCTGCAAGAAAATTATTGGTTTTTGCCTGCAAAACCTCATCATTGAGGGCTACACCCGGGGTAACGAGTTCGGTAACACCGCGTTTTACAATGGTTTTTGTCATTTTCGGATCTTCCAGCTGATCGCAGATGGCCACCCGTAAACCGGCTTTGACCAGCTTGGGCAGATAGGTATTTAGCGAATGATGGGGAAATCCGGCCAGATTGGTTTCGCTTTCACTTCCGGCACCTCTTTTTGTTAGAACAATTCCCAGAATTTCAGCAGCTTTTGCAGCATCATCACCAAAGGTTTCATAAAAATCACCCACCCGAAACAACAGCATGGCATCAGGATATTTGGTCTTGATACTGTTGTATTGCTGCATTAAAGGAGTAACTTTTTTTGTTTTAGCCAATCTGGAATTTTTTAAGATTAATTTATAAAGGAAAATGTACCTCAAACAGCCACAAAGATATAATTTTAAAGGTAAAACAGAAACAGATTAGAGGGCTTAGTTTTGCTAATTAGTGTCTATCTATAAAGTGCTTGATTTTTGAAAGATTAAGATTTTTGATGGATTTTTATTTTTTTTATTGCAGCAAATACTTGTGTATTAGGCAAAATAAAAAAAGGGAAAAGGCGCAAAAAGATAATTTTTTCAATTCAATGACTTTATGGACAGACACTAATTATTCACGACTACAGAGTTGGAAAATAAAAGGAATTAAATCATTACAGCATTAATTCATTATTACATTTAAAATTTAACCGCAGGGGTCACAAAGGCTAACGTAAAGGGCACAAAGAAATAAAAAAGTATATTCATCAATCAATTAAATCATTGAAGCATTCTTCCACCCACATCAACAAATTATCCCATCAACTTAACAGATATTCTTTTTTTCTTCTTTAATTTGTACTGATTTTATTAAAATGAGAAAATTAAAGAACAGTGAGCTCGGCCGGCCGGATATTGAAGCATTTAAAAAGATCCCGAAGATCCCTTTAATAGTGGTTCTCGACAATATCAGAAGCCTGAACAATATCGGTTCGGTATTTCGAACTTCGGATGCATTTTTAATAGAAAAGATTTATTTGTGTGGCATTACAGCCCGTCCGCCGCATAAGGAAATTCATAAAACGGCATTGGGTGCAACGGAATCGGTGGAATGGGAGTATGCAGAGGATACTTTGGCATTGATAGAAGAATTAAAATCCACAGGGATAATAACTGTAAGTATTGAACAGGCTGAAAAGAGTACAATGCTTCAGGATTTTCATATTGACCGCTCAAAAAAATATGCAGTGATCTTTGGCAACGAAGTAAAAGGGGTTCAGCAGGAGGTTGTTTCGGCCTCCGATTATTGTGTGGAGATCCCACAGTTCGGCACAAAACATTCGTTGAATATTTCTGTAAGTTGTGGCGTGGTACTCTGGGATCTGTTTAAAAAATTCAGATATGGATGATTTTATTATGTACATCCGTTTAGGATTGTTTCATGTGCTTGATTTACAGGCATATGATCATATTTTGTTTCTAACGGTGCTGGCTGTGATCTATATTTTCTCCGATTGGAAAAAAGTATTGTGGCTGATCACATTTTTTACTTTCGGGCATACCCTTACCCTTGCTTTATCTGCTTATGATATTCTGCATGTTAAAATGAGTGTTGTTGAGTTTTTGATCCCTGTAACCATTATGGCTACGGCACTGGCCAATATCTTTTTTTCAAAAAAACTGGTCTCTAAAACAGAGAGCAATATCAACCTGGTTTTTGCTTTTTTTTTCGGATTGATCCACGGACTCGGTTTTTCAAGTTATTTTAAAATTCTTGTCGACAGAAATGAAGCCAAATTATTTCCTCTGCTGGAATTTGCTTTGGGAATTGAAATGGCTCAGGTGGTGATCGTTATACTGGTACTGCTTACCGGGTTTATTTTTATGAGAATTTTGAATGTAAACAGAAGAGACTGGATTTTGGTTATTTCCTCGGTTGTGGCCGGAATTGTGATCCCTATGTTGTTTGAAAGGGTTTTTTGGTAAAAATTTAACAGTTTGATAAATCATTAAAAGGTATTTTCGTATTTATTTTAGTTCAAGAGAAGATTTCTATGAATAAAAAGAAGCAAAAAAGATATGATACCGCCTATATGAATATGGCAAAGGAATGGGCAAAACTGTCTCATTGTAAGCGTAAACAGGTAGGGGCATTGATCGTTAAGGAAAATATGATCATTTCTGACGGGTATAACGGAACTCCTTCCGGTTTTGATAATGTTTGTGAAGATGATAACGGAAATACAAAATGGCATGTTCTGCACGCTGAGGCCAATGCCATTTTAAAAGTGGCAGGCTCTACGCAATCCTGTAAAGATGCTACTTTGTATATTACCATGTCGCCTTGTAAGGATTGCAGTAAGCTGATCCACCAGTCGGGAATAAAAAGGCTGGTCTATGCAAAAGCCTATAAAGATACTGCCGGAATAGATTTTTTAGAAAAAGCCAAGGTAGAAATAGTTAAATTAGAAGATGAGTAACAAAACAAAAATATACTTACCACTGATCATTGCATTTGCCATTGCTTTTGGAATTTTTGTTGGAAGCAACCTGAATTATCCTCAAAGAAAAATGACCTTTTTCACCGGAAATCCTCAGGAAAAAAAGATCAAAAGGCTGATCAATTATATCAAATACGATTATGTGGATGAGGTGGATACCGACAGTCTTCTCGATGTCACCATTAGTGATATGCTGGGGAAGCTCGATCCGCATTCGGTATATATTCCCCCAAAAGAACACGACAGGATTACCGAAACGATGAACGGAAAATTTGTTGGAATAGGAATTCAGATCAGAATGATCAAGGATTCTTTAACGGTTTTAGGTGTGATCAAGGATGGTCCCAGTGAAAAGGCCGGAATTAAAGCCGGAGACCGTATTCTGATGGCCGATGAGGATACGCTTTACGGAAAAAAGCTTAAAAGCGATTATATTATAAGTCATTTAAAAGGAGAACCCGAAACAGAGGTCAGATTGAAAGTTTACAGAAAATCGGAGAAAAAAGAACTGCCTTTTGTTATTAAAAGAGGGAGTATTCCCATAGAAAGCCTTGATGCCCACTATATGCTTAATGATGATCTGGGCTATATCAAGATCAATAAATTTGCAGCTACTACTTATGATGAATTTGTAAAAGCACTTAAAGATCTTAAAAAGCAGGGAATGAAAGAGCTGGTACTGGATCTTCGTCAGAATCCGGGTGGTTTTCTCGATATTGCCACAAAGATCATTGATGAATTTCTGGAAGATGGAAAATTGATCGTCTTTACAAAAAATAAGCGGGGAAAGATCCATGATACCTTTGCCACAAAAAAAGGCGATTTTGAAAAGAAACAGGTTTATGTCCTGATCGACGGAGGTTCGGCCTCAGCAAGTGAAATTGTGGCCGGGGCTTTGCAGGATAATGATATCGGAACCATTGTTGGAAGACGTTCTTTTGGAAAAGGTCTGGTACAGCAGGAGATGGATCTCGGAGATGGCTCTGCTATCCGTTTAACGGTTTCAAGATATTATACCCCTACCGGAAGATCCATTCAGAAACCTTACGATCATTCAGGCAGTGAAGCTTATTTTAATGAATACGAGCACCGGTTTACTGATGGAGAATTGATCAGTGCTGATAGTATCAAGGTAAACGATTCACTAAAATATACCACAGCTAAAGGTAAGATCGTTTATGGCGGTGGTGGAATTATCCCCGATGTTTTTGTTCCCATCGATACGCTTAATTTTATCAACAGGCTACACTTTCAGCCGATTAATGATTTTGTTTTCGAATACATTGACAATCACCGGAAAGAATTTGATGGAATGACATTTGAAGAGTTTGATAAGAATTTTGACAAGGATGATTCCTTTTATAATAAATACTGGAATTATCTTATTAAAAAACATCCTAATTTAAAAAGATCCAAAGAAAGTAAGGAAGACCTTAAACTTTATCTGAAAGCTGTATTTGCCCTGCAACTTTACGGAGACAACAGATATTTTCAGATCATTAACCGGGATGATAAAATGATTAAGAAAGTTCTTGAACTGGAAAAAGAAAAAAAATCTATTCCTCAATAGAATCGTGAATTACCACAGGGTTTCCATTGTTCCATTCCCTTAGGATGTCTGCAGCTACCATGGCACCACTGCCACTGGCGATGGCCAGCTGGCTGATCCATCCGGCAAGGATTCCGGCTACATAAATTCCATCGGTAACCAAATGATTGGTATTTTTAAGTTGTATCCTGTTTTTTTCAGGAGGCAAACTTTGATGAGGTTCAACATATTGTGTCAGCCCTTCAATATTGAACAGATTTGAGGCACCCACAGCCACAACAACACTTTTTGTTTTATAAGCATTTTTATTTGTAGATACTGTAAAATCACCTTTTTCACCATCGATTCCGATTACTTTTTCATTTTCGATCTGATTGATGTGAGGATATTTAAAATGCAGGTGTTTAACTCCTTTTTCAAGGATCTCTATACCGGAGGTATTCGGGCCAACCCCTAATACATTATTAAACATTCCGTGGGTCATTGCCGAAGTTTTCTGATGCATTACAATACCGATATTTTTATCAGAAGCAAATGCTTTTTCTTTGGCAGATCCTAAAAGTAACGCACATGACATTCCTGCTGCGCCTCCTCCAATAATAAGTACATCATAAATCATAAAAAAAAGTTTTAAGAAACCACTAATATAAAAAAAATTACTTATTAGTTAGTGTCTGTCTATAAAGTGCCTGATTTTTGAAAGGTTAAGATTTTTTATGAATTTTTGTTTTTTTCATTGCAGCAAATGCTTGTGTATTAGGCAAAATAAAAAAAGGAAAAAGGCGCAAAAAGATAATTTTTTCAATTCGATGACTTTATGGATAGACACTAGTTAAATAATCCCTGAATATTTGAGGCAAATAATTTAACGGCAATGGCCAATAAGATCACTCCGAAAACCTTTTGAATTACTGAAATACCGGCTTTTCCAATGATCTTTTCAATTTTTTCAGAGAATTTTAAAACGATATAAACAAAGATCAGATTTAATATAATGGCCAATACGATATTTATGGTCTGGAATTCCGATTTTAAAGATAAAATGGTTGTCAAACTTCCTGCGCCTGCTATCAGCGGGAAAGCCAAAGGAACCACACTGGCAGTTTCCGGAGAATCATCTTTGTAAAGTTGTATCCCCAAAATCATTTCAAGGGCAAGAAAAAGCAGTACAAATGAACCGGCTACAGCAAAAGAATTTACATCGATTCCGATAATTTTTAAGATAGTTTCCCCTACAAAAAGAAAAACGATCATGATAAGCATGGCCACCAAAGTAGCTTTTTCCGACTGAATATGGCCCACTTTCTGACGGAGACTGACAATGATGGGAATACTTCCAATGATATCGATTACTGCAAAGAGGATCAAGGCTGCAGTTAAAATTTCTTTAAAGTTTATATCCATCATTAAGGCTTTGGTCAAAGCAAATATAAAGAAATTGGTTTTATAATATAAAAGAAAATGTATTTTTACAATATGTTTCAGATTGAAAAAACCATTGTATCAGAAGACCTTATTGAAAAAAAGTTTGTTTGCAACCTCAGTGCCTGCAAAGGAGCCTGCTGTATCGACGGGGATGCGGGAGCCCCTTTAGAGAAAGAGGAATTGAAGATTCTTAAAGAAATCTATCCTAAGGTGAAACCTTTTTTGCGCAAAGAGGGTATTGAGGCTATTGAAAATCAGGGACTTTATACAACCAATGAGGATGGAGAACATGAAACTACATTGATCGATGGAGCCGACTGTGCCTATGTGATTTTTGATGATAAGAAAACAGCGCTTTGTGGAATTGAAGAAGCGTATAATCAGGGAGAAACCGATTTTAAAAAACCAATTTCCTGTCATCTTTATCCCGTAAGGATCAGAGCATATACTGAATTCTATGCTGTAAATTACGATTATTGGCCTATTTGTGATGATGCCTGTGTACTGGGAAAAGAACTTCAGGTGCCGGTTTATAAATTTTTAAAACAATCGCTGATCAGAAAATTTGGTGAATCCTGGTATAAAGAGCTCGATCTGATTGCTCAGAATTATAAAAAATAAAATTCATTAGAAAAAATACATATGGTATTTCCAATAATTTTATTCGTGACCAGTAAAAAAAACTATATCCTGCTTTTTTTCATTCTGTTTTTTAGTTTTTCTGTTATTTCTCAGGAAATGGATTCTTATACTTACAAGAATATAAAAAAAATCCTCTCGCTCAACAATGAAGGAAAATTTGAAGAGGCTTAC
>QNYL01000276.1 GCA_003973375.1 Flavobacteriia bacterium | reverse complement strand
CCCCGATCATCATTAAGAAAAAGTGTCTGGCCTGCCACGGTGAAATAGGTACTGATGTAACCAAGGTCTCTGATTCCATTATTGAATCCTACTATCCAAAAGACCTGGCTACAGGTTTTAAAGAAGGAGACCTCAGAGGGATATGGAGCATTACCTTTAATAAAATTGAATAATATTTTTTATAAGCACCTTAAATGTGAATTATTCAGGTTAACTGTAACTTAGGTCACATTTAAGGTACTGTTTTTTGACTATATTTGAGTAAAATCGTTCATTTTATGTCAAAAGTAGTTGTTTTAGGTGCCGGTATTTCCGGACACACCTCCGTTGCTTATTTAAGAAGATATCTGGGAAAAGAGCATGAAGTTGTTATCGTTTCCCCAAACAGTAATTACCAGTGGGTCCCTTCAAATATATGGGTTGGTGTAGGCCTTATGAAACCCGATCAGGTAAAATTCAAGCTGGCTCCTGTTTATAAAAAACTGGGGATTAACTACAAACAGGCACTTGCACTTTCCATTCATCCTGAAGGAGACCGGGAAGTGGAAAAAGGTTTTGTAAAGATCCGGTATGTTTCCGAAGAGAAAAAAGACCAGGAAGAAAAAGTTACCTATGATTATCTGGTCAATGCCACCGGGCCAAAACTGAACTTTGCTGCTACAGAGGGTCTCGGCCCTGATAAATTCACCAACTCGGTTTGTACTTATGATCATGCTGCCCATGCCTGGGAAAACCTGCAAAAGGCACTGAAAAAAATGGAAAACGGTGAAAAGCAGACCTTTTTAATCGGTACCGGACATCCACTGGCTACCTGTCAGGGAGCTGCTTTTGAATATGTTCTGAACATCGCATTTGAGATAGGAAGACGAAAACTGGTGGATATGGCCGATATCTGGTGGATCTCCAATGAATACGAACTTGGAGATTTTGGAATGGGCGGAGCTTATGTAAAAAAGAACGGTTATATCACTCCAACCAAGATCTTTACGGAATCTATTTTAAAGGAATATGGCGTAAGATGGATCAAACGAGCCGGAGTTTTTAAAGTGGAGAAGAACAAAGTGCATTACGAGACTTTAAACGGGGAATTCCATACCAAAGAATTTGATTTTGCCATGCTGATCCCCGGATTTGCCGGATCCGGAATGAAGGCTTTTGCCAGGAACGGAGAGGATATCTCCTCAAAATTGTTTGCTGCCAACACCATGATGAAAGTAGATGCAGACTATACACCAAAACCCTATGAGGAATGGAAAGCTTCCGACTGGCCAAACATTTATCAAAGTCCGGTTTACGATAATATCTATGCGGCAGGTATTGCATTTGCGCCTCCGCATGTGATGTCTAAACCCATGCAAAGCCCTAACGGCACAAAAATATTTCCAACACCTCCGCGAACCGGAATGCCTTCCGGAGTAATCGGTAAGATCGTTGCACAAAATATCGCTCATCAGATCAAGACCGGTAAAAAAGATCACCCTCACAAGGCTTCAATGGCCAAAATGGGAGCTGCCTGTATTGTTTCGGCAGGTTACGGACTCTTCCGCGGTCAGGCTGCTGTGATGACGGTTAAACCTATTGTACAAGACTGGGAAAAATATCCTAAATGGGGAAGAAGTATTCACGATACCGTGGGTGAAGTGGGAACCGCAGGACACTGGATGAAGTTATTTATGCATTATATGTTCCTTTATAAAGCCAAAGCCAAGCCTTTTTGGTGGTTGATCCCTGAATAAAAAATTAAAATTATAACGTGATGAAAAAAAGTAAAAAAACAACCATACCTTACAGCAATATGTCATATGCAACCGAACCCGGTAAAACAGTTCGGTTTTTCAGAGTATGCCTGATCAAGCAGATCTATCAGTTCTTTAGATTGAATTTGAAAATTATGCGGATCGTGGTGGGCGGACACTCATAAATTATCATTTTTTTAAGAAGCTTTTATTTCTTTTTTGTTAGTTTTGTTACATAACAACTACTAACTTAAAAAAGAATGAAAACAACAATAGAAATTGTAAATTTAAAATGTAATGGTTGCGTAAATACCGTTAAAAAAGGTTTGCTTAACCTTGATGGTATTGACGAGGTGGATGTGGATCTGGACAATTCGAAAGTGATTGTTCCGACAAAGGATGAAAAGATCCTTGAACTTGTAAAGGAAAAACTCTCTAAAATGGGCTATCCTGAGGTTCATGATGCAAATACAATAATCCATAAAGCAAAATCTTTTGTAAGTTGTGCAACTGGAAGAATGACTTCAAAAAATTGATTATAAAATGGCTAGTTTTAACGAAATTATCAATCAGAAGACCCCTGTGTTAGTCGATTTTAAGGCCGACTGGTGTCAGCCTTGTAAAATGATGACTCCTATATTAAAACAGGTAAAACAGCACTATAAAGATAAGATCAAGATCATAAAGATCGATATTGATCATAACCCTGCCGTTGCCCGGAAATTTGGTATCAGAGGGGTGCCTACCTCTATCCTTTTTAAAGAGGGTAAAGCCGTCTGGAGGCAATCAGGTGTTATGCCTGCCAACCAGCTGATCCCGATCATCGGGAATTATCTGTAAAAGATCTGAACGGACTTTTAGTTTTAAAAATTTAAGACCGTTGCAAAAGAGTACTGCAACGGTCTTAATTTATTCTAAAAAACAATGCGGTTGTGATCACTGTCACAGGTTTTTTGTATATTAGAATCATATTTTTGTTATGAATAATAAAGCATATTAACCTTAATATTTCAAATTATGAAAAAAAATGTAGGTAGTCTCGACAAAATTATCAGGATTATTATTGCGCTTGTCGCCTTTTACTTTGCTTATGACGGCCAGGTTGAAAGTCCGTGGAACTGGGTGCTTTACGCAGTAGGTACCATCATGCTTTTAACAGCTCTTTTAGGTACTTGTCCGATCTTTAGCATTTTAGGGATGTCAACCTGTAAAAACAAAAAAAGCTGAGATCCTTTTTCGGTTTAGGTAAGATCACCGGACAGATTGTTTCCTTTTGAACCAGCCCGTCCGGTGATTTAAGACCGTTGCAAAACTATATAGAATTATAAAATAAGGCGATTATTTGTCCAACTTCTTCCTTCTCTAAAAACCTGCCTGCCGTCAGGCAGGTTTAAGTCCTCATAAACAATAGTTTACTGTGGGTTAAATTTTTCTTGGGCGTCGTATTTGAACAAATAATCGCCTTTTGCAACGGTCTTGATTTTTATTTCCTAAAACTGAAGGCTTACCCCCAATAAGAAATTGATCTCGGCCTGAGGATAATATCCGGCCCCTTCAATAGTGGTCACTTCTCCGGGAACTGACCAGGTGTCATCATAGGTATAAAAATATCCGTTGGAAACGTATTTTACATTAAACAGGTTGTTTACCATTCCTGAAAAGGTAATTGATTTGAATACAGAAACGTCATCGATCTTATAAACCACATTGAGATCATTAACAAAATAACTGTCGAGTTTAGAGGTTTCACTGTCGATATTTCCCATATACTGCGGCCCAACATATTTGGAAAGGAAATTGATCTGCATATTTTTCAAGGGTAAATAAGTGATGATATTTCCGGCAATCACTTCCGGAGAATAAGAAATATTTGTCTTACCAAGATTAACAAGCTCCCCGTCAATAGAGCTGACAAAATCAATATTTTTATTGGTACTCAAGGTAAAGTTTGGACGCAGGTGTAAGTTTTCCAGTAGGGTGAAATCAGCATCAAATTCGATTCCGGCGCGGTAGCTTTCCCCACTCGTGGTTCTTATCGGATTTCCCACATCATCCAGCATTCCGGTAAGTACCAGCTGATTTTGGTAGTACATATAATAAAAATTGGTATTCAGCTTTATTCTTGAAGTATTCATTCTCCACCCGGCTTCAATATCGTTCAAGGTTTCCGCCTTTGTCACATTATTCTCAAAATCATTCCGGTTAGGCTCTCTGTTGGCTCTTGCATAAGAAATGTACAGGTTGTTGTGATGATTGATATCAAAGCCTGCCCCAAATTTCGGATTGAAAAAACTGTATTTCTCATTAACATCAATAGGCACTCTGTCAGAGGTCAGCCCATCAGTTTTATATTTTACAAAACGCTCCTGAAGATCAAGAAAAAGAGTCCATTTATCCTGTAATTTGTAAGTGGCTTTTGCAAAAACATTGAATTCATTTTTATTTGTATTCCCGGAATAATAGCGGTCTCTGATCTCTGAATCAGAAGCGTACTGAGACCATATCACTTCACCAAAATGATCTCCGTTATAAAAACTGTAAAAAGTTCCCATGATCAACTCAAAATTGTCCACCTGATGATTTACCGTAAAATTGGCCACATAAAAATCGTTATCGAGCCATCTTCTTCTTATCAGATCGGTTGTATTGATAATTTCATCACCGATCTCAATAGGTTTCATGTCGTAATCTGCAAAATCCTGATCTTCCTTATACTGCTCATAATAACCTCTTCCATGCGTGTAATTCAATCCCAGATTTGTAGTCCAGTAATTGTTAAACTTCTGTGTCCAGTGAAACTGATAATGATCTTGCTGGTAATCATCAACTTCATTATCGTAAAAATGTACATTCCCTTCATCATCAGTGTACATACCGGCAGGATTAAAGGTGCGGTCGGTCTCCAGAGTTTCCTTATCGATTCCGTACCAGGCCTGATAGGTTACTTCTTTACCTCCAAAGGTAAGTGCCTTGATCAAAGTATTTTTATCTTTATAGGCTGCCTGTAAAAAGTACGATTTAAGATCGGAAGAGGCCCTGTCGATATAACCATCCGATTTGATCACGGAAAGCCTGCCCGCAACTTCAAAATGATCGTTTAAAAGTCCGGTACTGAACTTTACATTGTTCTTAAAAGTATTATACGAACCGAAACTGCTGCTAAGCTCTGCGAAGGCTTCTTTTGAAATATTTTCAGTCTTCACATTGATACTCGCTCCAAATGCTCCTGATCCATTGGTAGAAGTTCCAACTCCCCTTTGCAGCTGCAGATCTTCAACAGAAGAAGCAAAATCGGGAAGGTCAACCCAGTAAGTCCCCTGTGATTCAGAATCATTAAAAGGAATCCCGTTGATCGTAACGTTTACGCGGGTGGCATCGCTTCCGCGGACCCTGATACCCGTATAGCCCACTCCGGCTCCGGCATCGGAAGTGGTAACCACAGAAGGCATAAAATTCATCAGAACGGGCAGATCCTGCCCAAGATTTCTTTGCCGGATCTCTTCCTTTTCGAGGATCGATTGTGCAAAAGGTGCTTTTTTATCGGCTCTTACCGATCTCAGAATTACCTCTTCCAGATTTACCGTGTCAGTAACTTTCAGTTCTTCCTGTGCATAGGTTATACTGTAACCCAACAAAAATGCAAACAATAAAATTTTTTTCATGATTTCCCTTTAGAAATTCTACTTGTTATTAAAAATTAAATCTCCTGGGATTCGGAATCAGTGAAGTTATCCCTTAACAGCATTACCTGTTCAGGTTCAACGGGTATGATCTCAGCCAGGCCTGTAGCATGGCACCCCAAAAGTTTTGCAAAGATAAATCAGTTTTTTAATTTAACCCTGTTTTTTGCTTTATTATTTTTTAAATGTTTTTGCAGGAAAAGTTTCTTTAACATAAAGTAGCCTATTTTTGTAGCCTAAAATTATATGAAATGATCATTCTTGATGAACCTTATGTATCTGATTTATTAATCAATACCATTACAAAGAACCGGATCAAGGTTCTTAAAACCTCTTTTGCAGAAAAATATATTTCTGATCAAGACTTATTGGTCTCTGAAAATAAAGCGATCGAATTAATTACAGAAAAGAAAGAATTTCTGTACACCAATTCTGAAAATGCCATCGGGTGGATCAGTGAACATCTCGGTAAGACCGATATCCCTGAAAAAATCGAGTTATTTAAAGATAAAGAGAAGTTCAGAGCTCTTATCTCAAAACTTTATCCTGATTTTTACTTTAAAAAAGTGCCTTTTAAGGCGTTGAGAGACCTGGACTACAATAGTTTACCAAAACCTTTTGTAATCAAACCCAATGTGGGCTTTTTTAGTCTGGGTGTTCACAGGATCGATAATTTTAAAGAGTGGAACCGTGTACTGACGGATCTTGAGGAGGAGATTAAATCGGTAAACGATATTTATCCGCTTCAGGTGATGGATGCTACCGATTTTATAATCGAATCGTATATTGAAGGCGAGGAATACGCTGTGGATTGCTATTTTGATGCTGATGGCAATCCGGTAATTATAAATATCATGAAGCATATCTTTTCTTCAAAAGATGATGTGAGTGACCGCCTGTATTATACCTCAACGGGAATCTTAAAACAGCTGATGAGAAAGGCAGAGACCTTTTTAAAGAATATGAATGATCTTGCAAAGCTCAAAAATTTCCCTTTACATATTGAAATACGGGTAAATGATGATCAGATCATCCCCATTGAAGGAAATCCAATGCGTTTTGGAGGCTGGTGTACTACACCCGATCTGGCCTTTCATGCCTGGGGATTTAATCCCTACATTTACTACTCAGAGCAAAGAAAACCCAACTGGGAAAAAATTCTCAACAGAGCAGATGACGCGTATTACAGTCTGATCCTTTTAGGAAATGCTACGGGTTATTCAGCAGATGAGATTGAAAGTTTCAATTACCAAAATCTTTTGAGATCTTTTAGCGATCCTCTGGAACTGAGAAAAATAGATTATCACGAATTTCCAATTTTCGGATTTCTGTTTGCCAAAACTGAAAAAGAGAATTTTGCAGAGCTCGATAAGATTCTGGTTTCTGATTTTGGCAATTATTTATTCAAATTCGACGCTCGAAAAAAAAATTAACCCGCAGTAAACTTTTGTTTATGAGGACTTAACCTGCCTGGTCGGCAAAGGCAGGTTTTTTAGAGTAGGAAGAAGTTGGGCAAAGAATTGTCTTTATTTCATAATTCAAAAGAGTATTGCAACGGTCTTTATTTATCTTTCAGATCAACCTTTTTACGTAAAACCTTTTTAAAAGATTGTTTTTTCTTCTTTTCAAGTCGTTTTTTTACTGCAGCTTTACCGGGTTTTGTCGGTTTTCTTTTTTTAGGAACGATCAGATTCTTTTCGATCAGCTCCACAAATTTTTGTATTGCTTTTTCCTTATTCCTGTGTTGAGAACGACTTTCTTCAACGCTAAGTATCAGGATATTATCTTTGGTTAATCTGTGCTTTAAATTCTTTAACAGAAGTTGCTTTTCTTCCTCAGAAAAGGCATCAGAAGCTTCAATATCAAAATTCAGCTGGACTTTACTTGATACTTTATTAGCATGCTGCCCACCCGGGCCGCCGGATCTTACCGCCGTAAATTTAAGTTCTTTAAGCAGGGCTTCCCGGTTCAAAATATTTAGCTTAATTTGTTTGAAAAAGAATACAGATCCTTCTTGCTTTCGAGGATCTTATCAATGGCATTTACCGCTTTATCCATTCTGTTTTTTACATCCCCTTTTAAAGTAATGTAGGGTCGATCGTACTTTTTTAAAGCATTTTCAAAGGCATCAAACATTTCCTGCCTTTGTTCGGGTCTGTCACGCAGGTCATCCGCTTCCCAGGGCGTATCGATGTAGGTAAGCAAATAAAGATCATACTGATTCTCCAGGGCGGCTTTATCCAGTTCCGGGTCGACGAATCCTCCGTAATATTCTTCTGAATAGACCTTTGTTTCCAAAAGATCCGTATCACAGATCAATACTTTATCGGCCTTTCTGGCAAGTTTATTTTCCAATTGCATTTGTCCGATCGCTATCGGGATCAGATCATTATGTTCACAGGTTTTTCGTTCATTGTTCCATTTTTCCTGCAAATAGTTCCTTGCAAATTCTTTAACCCATACCGTATTGTAATGGCGGGCCAGAAGTTCTGATAAAGTGGTCTTTCCGGTAGATTCGGGTCCGAAAAGAACTATTCTTACGAGTTTAAGGGGTTCCTGTTGAGGTATTTTTTCCATTCTATATATCCAAAGATTGCTAAAATTAAAAATATAATATACTGAATTCCGGTAAAACCGAAGCCTTTTACAAAGTACAAAGGTATTGAAACAATATTACCTGCGATCCACAAGGTCCAGTTTTCCAGTTTTTTATTGGCCATCAGCCACATGGCTCCAAAAAAGATCCCGGTAGTAAAAGTATCTAAAAAGGGCGTGATCTTCCTGAAGTCTGTCAGACTTCCCGAAGTGGCATTCTTTAAAAAGTAATCAAGACTCTCTTTAAAATTAAGGTCATTAGGCATTACATTGTAATAACGGTACACCACAATTACGAAAACTGAGGTAAAAGCAAAAATTAAAAAGGTTTTGATCTTGTCTTTTGTATTTGTCCGGGTAATCGGGATATGATGGTTTTTATCATCGATCACTTTAGACCACATATACCAGCCGTAAATACTCATTAAAGTATAATAGATGTTGATGATCAAATCGCCATACAGATTCCATTGAGAAAGTAAATAAACATAGATCCCGGTGCTGATAATCCCGGTAGGAAATACCAGAATATTCTCTTTTCTGGCGTAGAATACACTGATCACACCAAAAAGTGCTGCGGTAAATTCAAGCAGAATATTTATAACCGGTGCCGACCTGTAGGGTTCCAGAAAGAAATTGATGACCTCGTTCATGAGCGGATGAGCTTGTTTTTAAATTGCGAAAGCAGATTGTAATTTTCTTCAAAACCATTCCCGATCACTACAATATCAGCTCCGTTTTGATAAGCATCTTCCAGATGTTGTTGTGTTTTAATACCTCCCCCAACAATCAGTGGAATATCAATATTCTTATGTACTTCAGCGATGATCTTTTTATCAATATGATATTTTGCGCCACTCCCGGCCTCAAGATAGATCAGCTTTTTACCGAGATACATTCCGGCAACAGCGGTCTGAACGATCTTGTGGATATCTTCCTGTAAAATAGGTTGTGTTCTGCTCTTTTTCTGAACAGCAGTTTCTTTACCGCCATCTACCAAAATATATCCGGTAGGAATGATCTCTAGACTACTTTTTTGCAGGGAATCAACCGATTTCAATTGCTGATCGATCAGGTATTCAGGATTTCTGCCTGAAAGCAGAGAAAGAAAAAGAATGGCATCAGCATGATCGGTAATCTGAGTATAATCACCAGGAAAAAGAACCACCGGAATATGGGTGAGTTCCTTTAATTCCTTAACAAAAAGATCTGTAGCTCCGGGTTCAACGGTACTTCCTCCTACGAATATTAGATCGACAGGATTATTGTGTAGCTTTGATACTATTCCGGTTAAGGTTTTACCTACAAGTTTATCCGGATCCAGTAAAATAGCCAGTAACTTTTCGTTCTTTTCCTTTGCTTTTAATATATTTTTATAAACTGATCTCACTTTAAATAAATTGTTCTTTTTTCAATGCTTCAATGCGTTAATGATGTAATGCGTTAATGATATAATTACTCATTTCTTATCCCTATTCGCTAATCACTAACCACTCAATACTTTTTTCTCCCGCAGATCCCGCAGAAATCCGCAGAAAATCTTGACTTTTGACTTTCGACAAAATTAATCCCTTTTTGCTAATCGCTCTTCCCTAATTACTTTTTCAATGCTTTAAGTACTCATTTTGTATAAATTCCTCAAATCTTTAACCGCAACGGACGCAAGGTTTTACGCAATGATTCGCAAAGAATTTATGTCTTAATCCAAAATCATACTATTTCATTCTTAAATTTACTCATTTTTTGACTTTCGACTTTTGACTCCTGCCGCGCCGGCAAGGCGGGTTCGACTTTTGACAAAATTCTCTTCCCTTATCCCTTTTCCCCAGCCGGTAATGCATAGACCAGGGTAAAATCATCTTCCAGAAAACTGTAAAAGATATCGTAATACTTTTTCCAGTCGCCATAGATCACTCTGCCTGTTGATCTGCCTTTGGCAAACAAAAACGGGTCAATGGCAATATGGTTATGAAAACTCAGGCCTCCGTAAGGATAGATCTTATACATCGATTCCTTGGCTCCCCAGATGATCGTCAATTGTTTTACAAGATCTTCATCGGAAAGTGAATCCACCTCAGTATTGACAAATTTCTTTTGTATGGTTACAATTTTCGGACGGTTCTTTTCAATATCAATTCCCACATCATTATTACTGATGATGACCGCTGCATATTGATAAGAGTGCGAAATAGAAATATGTTTTTTGTCTTTCAGCAAGGGTTTACCATATTCGTTATAATACAGATCAAAATCGGTATAACCTGCCTCTTTTAACAGATGACGTACACTTAAAAAACCTTTTTGATGTAATTCCGATTTCATTCCGCGAAGGCGGGCTTCACTATGATCATTTAATTCAAGTGGAGCATACAGTTCCTCAAAAGATTCTTCAATCTTCCAAATATAGATCGTTGTATTTTTATCGTGTTCTATGCTTTTATATAGCGGCATATTGTTTCAATAGTATTTTGTATTTTTGCAGATTCAAACGCAAATATAATAATATGAAGTCAGAAACATCCACTTATGTAAAATATAAGGTAAAAGATATCAATCTTGCCGAGTGGGGAAGAAAAGAAATTCACCTTGCCGAAGCAGAAATGCCCGGGCTGATGAGTTTAAGAAAAGAATACGGAGCTGAAAAACCTTTAAAAGGAGCACGAATAGCAGGATGCCTGCACATGACCATACAAACCGCTGTTTTGATAGAAACCCTGGTTGAGCTGGGAGCGGAAGTGACCTGGAGCTCGTGTAATATTTTCTCTACACAGGATCATGCAGCTGCTGCTATTGCCGCTGCCGGAATTTCGGTTTATGCCTGGAAGGGGATGACCGAAGAAGAATTCAACTGGTGTATTGAGCAGACCCTTTTCTTTGGAGAAGAGAAAAAACCTCTTACACTGATCCTTGACGACGGTGGAGATCTGACAAATATGGTACTGGATAAATTCCCTGAACTTGTTAAAGGAATTAACGGACTCTCAGAAGAGACCACTACAGGGGTTCACCGACTTTATGAAAGGATGAACAATGGTACCTTACCTATTCCTGCCATCAATGTTAACGATTCAGTAACCAAATCGAAATTTGATAACAAATACGGCTGTCGTGAAAGTGCTGTAGATTCGATCAGAAGAGCTACCGATATCATGCTGGCCGGAAAAGTTGTTGTTGTTGCGGGGTACGGAGATGTTGGTAAAGGAACCGCCGCTTCATTTAAAGGAACAAATTCGAGAGTGATTGTTACCGAGATTGACCCAATTTGTGCTTTACAGGCTGCTATGGAAGGTTTTGAAGTAAAGAAAATGGATCAGGTGATCGGTCAGGCCGATGTAGTAATTACCACCACCGGAAACAAAAATATCATTCAGGAAAAGCATTTCAGGGCTTTAAAGGATAAGGCAATAGTTTGTAATATCGGTCATTTCGATAATGAGATCGATATGGCTTGGCTGAATGAAAATTACGGCGATACCAAAGTAACCATCAAACCACAGGTAGATCTGTACAATATTGATGGAAAAGAAGTAATCATACTGGCGGAAGGACGTTTGGTAAATCTGGGCTGTGCCACAGGCCATCCGAGTTTTGTGATGAGTAACTCTTTTACCAATCAAACACTGGCTCAGATCGAATTGTGGAAGCACCCTGAACGATATGAGAACAAGGTTTATATGCTGCCAAAACATCTCGA